>JBPBPY010000057.1:0-11771 GCA_050954505.1 Janthinobacterium lividum | reverse complement strand
GAACGGCTGCAACAGGCGCGCCAGCAAGCCTTGCGCCCTGCCCTGCAGCCGTTCGCCAGCCCGCTGCCGGTGCGGGCGCAGCGGCGCTGCAGGCAACGAAGCGGGTAGCGGCAGCTTCATGGCATGGCCTGCATCAGGGCTGCAGTTTTCCCGCTGCCAGCGGTGTTGGACTCGGTGGCGCCGTGCGCCCGGCGGCTGCCTTGGCCAGGTCTTTCCTGCTGCCCGGTGCAGTGCTGCCTTCGAGTCCGGCAAATTCGATATGGCAGCGCAAGCCGGCAGGAATGCTGCCAGTCGGGTTGGGCAGCAGCAGGCGCACGCGATAGGTGCTGCTGGCGGCATCGAGCACCTTGTCGACCAGTGCAACGGTGGCTGCAATCGGCGCCATGCCGGCCAGGTCCGGAATCACGCGCGCCTGGGTGCCGGCGTGGACGCTGCCATACATGGCGCTGGGCATGACCACTTCCACCCGCAGCGGATCGATGCGCGCGACCCGCACCATCGGCTTTTCCTCGACCCGCTCGCCGGCAGTGAAATAACGCTCAACAATCACGCCATCGAAGGGGCTGCGGATCGAGCGCTCCCCCAGGCGTACCTCAGCCAGTGCCGACTCCTTTTCCAGCGCGCGTTTTTGTTCGCGTGCCTGCAGCAGCTTTTCTTCCGCCACCCGGGTTTCGCTGATGGTTTGTTCCAGCGCCTGCGAAGCAATGAAACCCTTGGCCTGCAAATCGATGGCGCGTTTGCGGCGCTGGTTGGCCAGATCGGCGCCGGCCTGGGCGGCACGCACTTCGGCATCGGCGACAGCGCGCGAATGGGCCACATCGAGCGAGGCCCGTTCAATGTCGTCGCGCAGCACGGCAATCACCTGCCCCTTGCGCACATGGTCGCCGCGCTCCACCAGCATGGACTTGATGACCCCGATCGACGGACTGCCAAGCTCGGCAGTGCGCTCGGGTTCGATCAGGCAGCCTATCGGGCCGGCGGCCAGACTGTGCTGCGAACTCAGGCCTGCGGCAGCACCGAGCAACAGCATTGCCGGCAGCATCCTGCTGGCGGGCCGGGCGCAAACATTGAAGATCTTGGTCATGTCCATTGTCCTATTCCTTATGACCGCCAAAGGCAAACCAGCGGGCAGCCAGCCTGTCGTTGCGCAGCATCTGTATTCGTTCACGGCATTGCCGGCGTTCCTGCGCCGCCTGTGCCAGGCGCAAACCGGCCGCCGCGCAGAGACCGCGCCAGCCGCCCGCTGCGGCAGTGCCCGGCTGCAAACCGGCGGCAGCCAGGCGCACCAGTGCGGCGCCGGCACCACCGCGCGCCGTCAGGCGGCCGTCCGGGGTGATGAAGGTTTCCACACTGCCGGCCTCGCCCTGGCGCGCGCAGCGCCCGGCCAGCTGGCGGTCCATGCGCGCGGCGTCGTTTTGCTGGCAGCTCATGACATGCAGGCCGCCCAATGACACCTGCTGCGGCGCCAGTGCGATATCGGTACCCCTGCCGGCCAGGTTGGTCGCCACCGTGATGGCGCCGGCAAGACCGGCACGCGCAACGATGGCCGCTTCATGGCGGTCCTGGCTGGCATCGAGCAGCACATGCGCCAGTCCGGCCCGGCGCAATTCGGCCGCCAGCAGGCGCGAGTCGCCGATCGAATCGGTACCCACCAGAACCGGACGCCCGGCCGCATGCAGCGTGGCCACCCGTGCGGCAACCGCCCGCCACTGTGCTGCGGCACTGGCGCAGACCGTGCTTGGCAACTGGCGCCGTTGTCCCGGACGATGGCGCGGCACCACCCGGACAGTCAAGCCGTAGACTGCATGCAGCTCGCGGCGCGCTTCACCGAGCGTGCCGCTCATGCCGCATAAAAAATGATAGCGCGGCAGCAGGCGCTGGTAGGTGATCTGGGCCTGGGTACGCAGCAGCGGCGTTGGCGCGCAGCCTTCCTTGCATTCCACCAGCTGCTGCAGGCCGCCGGACCACGCACGCCCTTCGGCGATGCGGCCGGTGGTTTCATCGATCAGCAGCACCTTGCCGTCGCGGACATGGTATTGACGCCCGCTGTGCAGCAGTTCACGCGCCACCAGGCCCAGGCAAACCAGTTCTTCGCAATGTCCGTGGGTGCGCCAGTGCGCAGGCGACTGCGCCATCAATTGCGCCGCAAGCGCGCGCCCGGATGCGCTCAGGCTGGCGCGCATGGCGGTAGCATCGAGGCTGTAATCGGTGCCGGCCTGAAGACGGCAGGCCAATTCCCAGGCCAGTGAATAGTGGCACGGCTGGCCAGCACCTGCCGCGTCATCCGGCTGCACGCCTGAACTCTCCAGCGGTGCGGCCAGCGACCGGGAAAGCACCAGCGGCACCCGCGCTTCATCGATCAGGATGGCGTCGGCTTCATCGATGATGGCCATGCACAAGCCACGCAGCAGCGGCGGACCCGCGTTGCCGCGCGCGGCGACGCAGTCGCGCAGATAATCGAACGCCAGTTCCTTGGCGGTGCAGTAGACAATGTCGCAGGCATAGGCGGCGCGCCGGGCGCCAAGATCCATGGCCTGGGTAACTGCCCCCACGCGCAGGCCGAAAATGCCGGCCAGTTTCGCCAGGCTGGCGGCATCGCGGCCAACCAGGTAGTCGTTGGCCGTCATGACATGCACAGGCACGCCGGCCAGTGCGGCAACGGTGGCGGCAATCCCGGCTGCCAGGGTTTTGCCTTCGCCGGTGGCCATTTCCGCCAGCCGGGCGTCGAGCAAGACGCGCGCGGCAAACAGCTGGCAATCATGGGGGGCCAGGCCCAACGCTTGCCGGCAGGCCAGCGTGACTGTTGCAAACGCCTGCGCCAGCAGCGCTTCGGTTGCGCCGTCGCGAGCCAGCAGGGCGCGCAGCGTCGTCAGGCGCGCCAGGGCCGAGGCTGCCACCTGGGCATCGTTGCGGTCTTCGTTCCGATATTGTGCTTCCAGCTGCCGCACCCGGCGGATGAAGCCCTGCATCTTGCGCTCGTTCAAGCCGGCATGGGCGCGCAGGCGTGCACCCAGGTAGCGCAAACTGCCCAAGGCAAAACCATCGTCGCCGTCGCGCTCCGGGCGCATGGGATAGTCACCCAGCAGCAGGCCGGGCATGGGCCACGGCAGCGCCGCACGCCTCTGGTTGGCGCGTCCGCGCGTGCCCGTCACCGCGCGCTGGGACAGCGGGCTGGACGGCAGGCGCACACCGGCGGGGTTGCGCTGGCCGGCCGAGACTGCAGTGTTGATGGGCAGGAAAGTCTTCATCTCAGCTTGCTCCACCGAAGCGCTGCACCAGCACCAGGCGCAGCATTTGCAGCCATTGCTGCGCCAGCGGCTCGCGGCCGAAATCGAAGTAGGCCCAGCCGCGTCCGCCGATGCGCGAGAGTGGCAGTGCCGGCAGGGTTGCATCGAACATGAAAAACGGTTCGAGTGTTTTCAAATGGTCCGTGTCCATCGGATCGGTCATCATGACGCCACCGTTGCGGTCGGCCAGCGCGGCGCTGGGCAAGGTCTGGCTGGCCGCCGGCACATCATGCTCCAGGCGCGCCGCAAACACCGCTTCGGGCTGGTCGTCCAGACGCACCGACATGGCTTTGGTGCGCTCGCGCACCAGCGCGGCATCCGCATGCGGCACCACGGCACGCACACTGGCCATGCCGGGCTCGACCACATAACCAAGCAGGGCACCCTGGCGCAAATAGCTGCCAGGCAGGTCTTCCTGGCGCACCAGCACCACCCGCCCGGCGACGGCGCTGCGTACCGTCAGCAGTGCGATGCGCTCGGCCATGCGTGCGGCCTCGTCCTCACCGTGTGCAATGGCCTGCTCCAGGCTTGCGGCCTGGGTGCGGGACGCACGCAACACCTGGTACTGCTCGCTGCGCAGGGCCTCCAGCCGGCTCTGCGCCTGCGCATAGCTGGCCACCAGGGCCGGGTCTTCCAGCTGCGCCAGCGCCTGCCCTGCCGTGACCTGCTGGCCATCGGCGACGTTCAGGGTTTGCAGAAAACCGGCACTGCCGGCCCGTACCTGGGCATGTTCGGGCAGCCACACCACGGCCTGGGCAGTGGTGCCAAACGGCATCGGCACCACGCACAAGGCCAGCAGCACCAGCACCAGCGCCGCAGCAAGCATCCGGCGCGCGCGCCGTTGCCGCGCGGTATCGGCCCCCGCAGCCGGGCTGCCAAGCATGCCCAGCACCACCCGCAGCGGCGCGAGCAGCATCAGGCCGACGAACAGCAATGCCATCACGGCGCCAAGCAGCACCGATTTGGCAGCGCCCCAGAACATGGTCTGGATCGCCAGGGCCAGCCGGAAACTCCACGCCAGCGGCGCATACAGCACCATCCATTTGCGCTCGCCCGGCGCCAGCATGACCAGTTCGGTTGTGCTGCCCAGCAAGCGCCGTTGCAGGGCGGCGCGCCACCAGGAGCGGCTGCGCTGGTCGAGGTTGGGCAGATCGAACAGATCGCAAAGCAGGAAATAACCGTCGAAACGCAGCAGCGGATTGCCGTTGAAGACAATCGTCGACAGCCCGGCAATGAGCATGGAGACAAAGGCGACATCGCGCAGCAGGCCCGGCTGCAGTGCATTCCAGGCGAACAGCGCCAGCGCCGCGATGAGCAACTCGATCATGATGCCAATGGCACTGACGACCGCACGCTGCGAGCGGTGTGGAAAACCGGAGGCGGCCGAGGCATCCACGTACGGCACGGGCACCAGCACGAACAGTGTCATGCCGACGTCGTGCACCGCCCCGCCCCAGCGCCGCACCGCCAGTGCATGGCCGGCTTCGTGCAGGGCCTTGATGACCGGGTACAGGCACCAGGCGATGAGCAAAAAGCGTGGCGATTCGACGTGGCTGGCGGCAAAGGCGCGCAGTTCATTCCAGCTGCTTGCCGCCAGCGGCAAGGCCGGCAGGATCAGCAGCACCCACAACAGCAGGGCACTACGCGAAAACAGCCAGGGCAGCAGCGAATCGGCGCGCCGCAACAGCGGCGTCGGGTCGAACAGCCGCAGGCGTATCGAAAACGGGTTCAGCGCCATCCAGCGGCTGCGCCGGTCGCGCTGCTGTTTCTGGCGAAATTGGGCGCCAATGTCCGGCGGCAGGTCGGCAGCCAGCAGTTCGGCACCGCTCAGCTGCTCGAGCACGGCAATGGCTTCATTCTGCGTCAGTGCCCCGTCGGCGCATTGCGCCAACAGCCGGGTCCAGGCCACGCCGACGCTGGTCTCGCCGTCCAGGCTGCCAACGAATTGCCAGGCTTGCTCATTGAGCCGGTGGCGCCGGCCGGTGGAGGCATCGGCCAGCTGATGCCAGACTTCGCCCCGATGCAGCTGGCGCTGCACACTGACCTGCGCGCGCAGATGCGGGCGCAGGTCCTCGACCCGATGCCACAGGGGGCTGTGCAGCGCGCTCATTGCCACCAGCCCAGCGACCACAACGAAAGCCGCAGCCAGATCCAGGCGCGCCGTCCCCAGCTCGAGACCAGCGAGCGCGACGGCGCTTCGATGCGCGCCACGCCTTCCAGTCCTGGACGAATGGCGTTGGAGCGGCTGGCCAGCCGGCCTTCAACCTCGAAGAAATGGCGTCCATCGCGGGTCACTGCCACCGGGGCAATCCGCTCGGTGCGAAAGGCAATGCTTTGCCCAGGCATGGCCGCCAGCGTGATGGCACCCTCGGCGCCGATGACGACATCGCCGATGTCGCGTTCGTCGACTTCGATGATCAGGCGGTAGCGCTCGCGCGGCGCCACCGTCATCAGCATGCCGCCGCGCTGTACCGGCGCGCCCAGCGACTGTGTCAGGTCGCCGCTGATGATGACGCCGTCAAAGGGTGCCCGTACATGGGCGCGCTCGATTTGCTGGGCAATCAGTTCGAGCTGCGCGCGCGCCTGGTCGGCCTTGGCCTGGCTGGCAATGAGCTGGCCGCGGTCGGCCTGCGCCAGCGCCATGCCGTAAGCGCCCTCTTGCTGCGCCAGTTCACTTTCCAGTTTGCTGCGTTGCAGCTGCAGGTCTTGCTGCGCCATTTCGACCAGCACCTGGCCGCTGCTGACCAGGTCGCCCGGGCGCACCATGACCTGTTGTACATAGCCGTCGTCGGCCGCAACCAGGGCGCGCTGGATGGCCCCTTCCAGTCGCACCGGCGCATTCACGTGATAAGGCAGCGGCGCCAGCAGCAGCACCAGCAAGGCTGCCGGCAGCACCAGTGCAAGGCCCTTCAAGCGGTATTCGCCACGGCCGCACAGGCGTGCCCAGCTTGCGCCGGCATCCTGGCGCAGGCGCTGCGTCCAGGAGCGCTGCGCGGCATCCTTGAGCAACAGCACCGGCATGAGGGCGGCGGCCAGGGCGGCGCAAAAAGCCAGCTCCCTGCCTTCGAACGGCGTCTGTTGCTGGCGCTCCAGAGTCAGTGCGCCTGCCAGTGCGCCGCTGACCGGGTCAAGGAAGGGAATCGTGCACAGCGAACCACCAAGGGCACGGCGCAATTCCGCATGGGCGATGGTAATGCGTGGCTGCCCACCCTGGTCGGCAGCCAATGGCAGACTGATGGCCGCACCCTGGTCGATTGCTTCATCCATGGCAGCACTGATGCGGGTGTTGAGTTCCTGGCGCGGATCAAGCGTGGCGCCATGCGAGACCGCGACCAGACGCACTGCATTGCTGCTGACAAAACCGATGGCAACGCGCTGCAGCCCATACGCTGTTGCCAGCCAGGTCGCCACCTGCGCCGCAGCGGTGTCGACCTGCCCATGGGACAGCAAGGCTGCCTGGCATTGCAGGATGGCAGCCGCGTCCAGTTCAGGCAATTGCATGTCTGCCGAACCCTCGATGATGTGCAGTGCGTCCAGACGATCCCTTTCTAGCATTCGCATTTCCAGCAACGGGTGGCAAATGACCGCCGGTCCGCAACGCCCGGATCTGCTGCGTGGAGCAAAGTTACTCAACAGGTAATTCATTACCTATAAGAAACTATACCCCAAGACAACTGTTGCAGCAATTCAATTAAAATGTCAGCTGGATTCAGCGCCTCGAAGCCGTATGGTTTTGATATCACCTGGCGCCAAGACGATGTCTGCAGAGGTCATTTTTACATTCGACGCTGCACCGGCGGGCAAGCGCTTGGCCTGGTCCTATAATGCGACTTCCATGAATTCACCTGCCCCTTTCCCCCGTGGCAAGCCGATTGCCGCGCCCATCGTGTTCCAGCCACGCCTGACTTTGCAAACCCTGGGACGCGGCGATGGACTGCTTGGCATGCGCGCCAAAGCGCCTTTTGGTCCACGTGGCGGAAATGTCACAATGGCGTGGATCGATTGGGTCTACAGCGCGGATTCCGGACAATCCTGGCAAACGCCCGCGCCGGTGGCGGTGCTGAACCGGCGCCCCGAGGCGGACCGGCGTTTTCCGTTTGACTGCGTGTTTGCCGGCCAGCCACGTGCGCTGGAAGCAGAAGCCGATGCGCTCGACCTGGTCTGGCAGCTCGGCTTGCTGCCGCTCGAATCCAGCACCTTGCAGTGGCGCGATGTTGCACGCGCCCCGCAGCTGGGATCGCCCTGGAGCCTGCTGCGCGAAGAGGACTTCAATGACTTCTGGGCCGATCAGGCGCCACGCCTGCAGGCGCTGGGCTGGTCGCTGGTGGTGCGGCCCGGCTTCGCCCATGAAAGCGTGGCCGTGCAAGCCTGGCACCTGGTGCTCGATGTGGCCACTGGCCAGCGCAGCGCGCGCGAGGTGGCATTGCCCTTGCAGGCGCCCGCTGCCGGCATCTCGGCACTGGGGCAGCCCGTCGATGAAGGCAGCTGGATGCTCAGCCTCGGTGTCGAAATCGATGGCCAGGTCATCGACCTGGCGCCGCTGCTGGCCGCATTGCTGGCGCGCGACCGGCGCTGGCTCGATGCACGGCAGCTTGCCGGGATCGGCGATGGCGAAATCATCAAGCTCAGGGCACCCGGCGGCAAACGCTACGAGGCGCCCGCCGCACCTTTGAAAGCCATCGTTGCCGGCATGCTGGAACTGCTGACCGATCCACGGCGCAAGGAAGGCCCGCTGAAACTCTCCGCCTGGGATGCCTGGCGCCTGGAAGCGCTGCGCGAGAACCTGAGGTCAACCCAGGCCAGCCGCGCCGGCCCGCATGGGGACTGGCAATTGCGCGGCGACGCCGGGCTGCAGCTGCTGGGCCAGCGTTTGGCGCGGGCCGGCGCGCCGGTGGCCGTGGCGGCGCCTGCCGGACTTGGTGTGGTGCTGCGCCCGTATCAATTGCATGGTCTGGCCTGGCTGCAGTATTTGCGCACCCATCATCTGGGCGGCATTCTTGCCGACGACATGGGACTGGGAAAAACCGCGCAGGCGCTGGCCCATCTGCTGGTGGAACAGCAAGCTGGCAGGCTCGACTGCCCGGCGCTGGTGGTGCTGCCCACCTCGCTGGTGTTCAACTGGCTGGCCGAGGCACAGCGCATGGCGCCTTCCTTGCGCATACTGGCCCTGCAGGGTCCGCAGCGACGCGCCGGCTTTGCCCGCATGGCCGAGTTCGACGTGGTGCTGACGACCTACCCGCTGCTGTGGCGCGACCGCTCGGCACTGGAGACGCAGCAGTTCCACCTGTTGATCCTCGATGAAGCGCAAAACGTCAAGAATCCCACCAGCCGCGCCGCCAACGCGGTGCGCCGGCTGCGCGCGCGGCACCGCCTGTGCCTGACAGGCACGCCGCTGGAAAACCATCTTGGTGAATTGTGGAGCCAGTTCGACTTCCTCATGCCCGGCTTTCTTGGCGACTGGCGCAGCTTTGCGCGGCTCTGGCGCAAGCCGATCGAAGTCAATGGCGAAAGCACGCGCGCAGCCTTGCTGGCGCGCCGCGTGCGCCCGTTCATCCTGCGCCGTCGCAAGGAAGAGGTAGCCACTGAACTGCCGCCGCGCGTCGAAGCAATCAAGCGGGTGCGATTGCAAGGCCAGCAGCGCGACCTGTATGAAAGCGTGCGTGTGGCGGCCGATGAAAATGTACGCAAGGCGCTGAAGAAAAAAAACTTCGACGGTGCCCAGATCAGCATTCTCGATGCCTTGCTCAAACTGCGCCAGGTCTGCTGCGACCCCTGGCTGCTCAAGGGCGTGAAGACACCTCCCGGCATGGAGCGCGCCAAGCTCGAGCTGCTGGAAGAAATGCTCACGCAGCTGGTGGCGCAAGGCCGGCGCATCCTGGTGTTTTCACAATTCACCGAATTGCTCGACCTGATCGGCGAGCGGCTGGCAGCCCAAGCCCTGCCCTGGATCAGCCTGACCGGCAGGACTGCGCCGGCCGAACGCGGCCGGGTGGTGGCGAAGTTCCAGGGCGGCGAAGTGCCGATCTTCCTGATCAGCCTGAAAGCCGGCGGCGTCGGGCTGAACCTGACTGCGGCCGATACCGTCATCCACATGGACCCGTGGTGGAACCCGGCAGTGGAAGAACAGGCCACTGCCCGCGCGCACCGCATCGGCCAGGACAAGACCGTGTTGGTCTACCGGCTGGTGGTCGAAGGCAGCATCGAGGAAAAAGTCATCGAACTGCAGCAGCGCAAGGCGACGCTGGCAGATGGCGTGCTCGGCGAAGATGCTGCGCTGGCGCCCAAGTTCGATGCCGCCGATCTGGCCATGCTGCTGGCGCCATTGGCATAAGCGCGCTGCAGCGCAGGCGACAATGCCGGCGCCACTTGCGCGATTGTGATGGCGCAAGCATGCTGGATGTGCGTCGACGCGCCATGAACCTGATTGCTACAATCGCCCTCTTGCTGTCTCGAAGAATTCGTCATGCGCAAACAATGGTTGGGACTGGCCGGCTGGCTGTTATTGTGTTTTGCCGCCGCCGCTGCAGGTGGCACTGCTTCGCGCAATGCCGCCAGCTTTTACGGGCAACTGGCGCTGCCGTCCTGGGCGCCGCCGGCCTGGCTGTTCGCGCCGGTATGGAGCCTGCTTTACCTGATGATGGCATTTGCCGCCTGGCTGGTCTGGCCCGCGCGCGGCTTTGCCGGCACCCGCATGGCACTGGCGCTGTTCGTCATTCAGTTGATCCCAAATGCCCTGTGGACCTGGTTGTTTTTCGAATGGCACCTGGGTGCAGCAGCGTTGGCCGATGCCATCGTAATGTGGCTGCTGGTGCTGGCCACCATGACGAGCTTCTGGCGCATCAAACCACTGGCAGGCGCCCTGCTGCTGCCCTACCTGCTGTGGGTCAGCTTTGCCGTGGCTCTGACCCTGGCCGTATGGCGTGCCAATCCGGCATTGCTTGGGTAGTCAAGCTCGCGCTTCCGCCAGCCGCCGCTCGCGCGCTTCTTCTTCCAGGCGCGCCAGTTCGATTTCATGCAGCACGGCGCCGACGTCGGCCACGCCCTCGGGTGCTGCCACCACGCCGGTCAAGGCCACGTCGGGAGCCAGCAGGCCGGCTTCATACAGTGCCCAGATTTCCTGGCCATACTGGCTGCCGATCAGTTCCGGCGCAAGGGTGCCGAAAAAATTGGCCAGGTTGTCGACGTCGCGTTGCAGCATGCCGGCAGCGACACTGCTGCCGGCCGCGTCGATGGCTTGCGGCAGGTCGATGATCACCGGGCCGTATTCATCGACCAGGATGTTGTATTCGGAGAGGTCGCCATGGATCACGCCGGCACATAACATCAGGATCACTTCGCGCAGCAGCATGCCATGGAACAGCAAGGCGCTGTCGCGGTCGAGTTCGACATCATTCAAGCGTGGCGCCGCATTGCCGTCGGCGTCGGTGACCAGTTCCATCAGCAGCACGCCCTCGAAACAGATGTAGGGTGTGGGCACCCGCACGCCTGCGGCGGCCAGCCGGTACAGTGCATCGACTTCAGCGTTCTGCCAGGTTTCCTCGGCCATCTTGCGGCCGTACTTGCTGCCCTTTTCCATGGCGCGCGCCTGGCGGCTGTTCTTCACGCGGCGGCCTTCCTGGTAGGCCACGGCCTGGTGGAAACTGCGCTGGTTGGCTTCCTTGTAGACCTTGGCGCAACGCACCTCGTCACCACAGCGCACCACATACACAATGGCTTCCTTGCCGCTCATGAGCTGGCGCATGACTTCGTCGATCAAGCCCTCTTCCACCAGCGGCAGAATTCTTTTCGGTGTCTTCATGAAGGATCAGCCGCCAAGGTAGGCTTCTTCCACCTTGGGATTGCTGAGCAGCTCGGCTGCACTGTCTTCCAGCACGATTTTGCCATTCTCCAGCACATAGCCATGCTGGGCGATGCGCAGCGCCTGGCGCACATTCTGCTCGACCAGCAAGACCGTCATGCCGGTTTCATTGATCTGCTTGATGGTGCGGAAAATGCCCTGCACGATCAGGGGTGCGAGCCCCATCGAGGGTTCGTCGAGCAGCAGGATGCGCGGCTTGGCCATCAGCGCGCGGCCAATGGCCAGCATCTGCTGTTCACCACCGGAGAGGTTGCCGGCCAGGCCATCGATGCGGGTTTTCAATACCGGAAACAGCGTGTAGACCCAGTCGAGGTCGCGCGCGATCTGTGCGCGGTCGCGCCGCACATAGGCGCCCAGCGAGAGGTTTTCACCGATCGTCAGGGTGGCCAGGATGGCGCGCCCTTCGGCCACCTGCACCAGACCGCTCTGGACGATCTTGTGCGCCGACAGTCTGGCAAGGTCAACGCCGTCGAACAGCACCTGGCCGCGGCTGGCTTTCACCAGGCCGGACAGAGCCAGCAGCGTGGTGCTCTTGCCGGCGCCATTGGCGCCGATCAGCGCGGTGATCTCGCCTTCGCGCAAGGCAAAGTCGATGCCCTTGACGGCTTCGATGTGGCCATACGATA
>JBPBPY010000043.1:0-11813 GCA_050954505.1 Janthinobacterium lividum | reverse complement strand
GTGACCAGGCCGAGTGCCGCGTCGCCTGTGCTGTTGACGAACATGTCGTCGACCGCATCGAGGGTGCTGAGGATCTGGATGCCAGCCTTGTCCAGGCCACGCTCGCGATATGACTTCAGCACGCCGGTTGCCAGTTCGCCCGAGGGAAACCAGATGAAGGCGGCATCGGGTTTGCTGTCCTTGATGCGTTGCAGGTAGGGGCTGAAGTCGGGATTCTTCAATGGCGCGCTCTGTTCGCCGACAATTTTGCCGCCGAGCGCCGTGAAGGTTTTGCGAAACCCTTCCGCGCCTTCCTTGCCCGGGGCATAGTCGGCATACAGGATATAGGCAGTCTTGATCTTGTTGCGCGCGGCCCAGTCGGCAATGGCCATGGCGTTGTGCTGCACGGTCATGGAAAAGCGCACGATATAGGGCGAGCGTTCGGTCAGCGTGGCGCTGGCGGCATTCATGACCACCATCGGGGTTTTCGACTGCGTGGCAACCGGTGCGGCTGCCACCGCATTGGGCGTGAAGCCGAAGCCGGCCAGGAAATCGACTTTCTCGCGAGCGACCAGTTCCTGGGCCAGGCGACGTGCGACGTCGGGATTGGGGCCGCCGACATCGCGCACGATCAATTCGATCTTGCGGCCATTGACCGTGTCGCCATGCTGGGCCAGATACAGCTTCATGCCATTGGTGATCTGCAGTCCGTATTCCGCTTGCTGGCCGGTCATTTCCGCAATCACGCCAATGCGGATCGGTGTGCCCGCGCCACCAGCGGGGTTGCTTGCCGCGCCGCTTTGCGGCGTCGCCGGCGGTGTGCTTGCCGCGTGGGCCAGCGAGCCAATGCCCAGTGCCAGCAACATGCCCAGCGATGCGCCGAATGTGGTAGGGGAAAACGAGGCAGGCATGAAGATCTCAATTTTTGATGGCGCTGATTCTACCTTGTCGGCAATGATGCGCCACAACCGTGCCACTGCTTGCACTGGGTCAATGCCGCCAGTGCCGATTCTTGCGGCACGTGACAGATCTTCGGGTAGCATTGCACGGTTTCCAACCGGCCGACCAAGCACATGAATTCCCCAGACTTCCAGCGCAAGACCTTCATCGCCTTGTTGATTGCCGTATCGATCGCTTTCGTCTGGATCCTTCTGCCATTCTACGGCGCCGTTTTCTGGGGCGTGGTCCTGGCTATCCTGTTTGCACCCGGTTACCGGCGCCTGCTGGCACTCATGGGCGGGCGCGCCAACTGGGCGGCATTGACCACACTGGTGCTGTGCCTGGTGGTGGTCATCCTGCCCTTGGTGATGATCACACTATCGATGGCCCAGGAAGGAACGGTGCTGTATGCGCGGGTCAAATCAGGCCAGCTGAATTTCGGCACCTATTTCCAGCAGATCATGACGGCGCTGCCGCAATGGATGGTGAATATCCTTGAGCGCCTCGGCTTCGGCAATTTCGCCGCCATGCAGGCCAAGCTCTCCACGATTGCCGTGCAAGCCAGCCAGCTCATTGCCACCCAGGCCATCAGCATCGGCTCGAATGCACTCGACTTCGTGGTCAGCTTCGGTGTCATGCTGTATCTGCTGTTCTTCCTGGTGCGCGACGGCGCCACCTTGTCGACGCGCATCCGCCAGGCGATACCATTGACCATGGACCACAAGCGCCTGCTGATGAACAAATTCACCACCGTCATCCGCGCCACCGTGAAGGGCAACATCATCGTGGCCGCATCGCAGGGCGCGCTCGGCGGCTTGATGTTCTGGTTCCTTGGCATCCAGGGTTCGCTGCTGTGGGGCGTGCTGATGGCCTTCCTGTCGTTGCTGCCGGCAATCGGCGCGGCCCTGATCTGGGGACCCGTGGCCATCTTCTTCCTGTTTACCGGCGCCATCTGGCAAGGCGTGACGCTGACCTTGTTCGGCATTCTTGTCATCGGCCTGGTCGACAACGTGCTGCGTCCGCTGTTGGTGGGCAAGGATACCCAGATGCCCGATTACGTGGTGCTGATTTCCACGCTTGGCGGCATGGCCCTGTTCGGCTTGAACGGGTTTGTCATCGGCCCCGTGGTTGCCGCCCTGTTCATCGCCTGCTGGGAATTGTTCGCCAATAGCCGCGAGCGCAATCGGGAATGATTTGTTGATTTCTTTGAGGTTGCACAACTTGTAAGGTATTGTAACGCCCGTCAACGATGTGTCAGGAACAGCCGTTCTTGCTCTTGTGACACGGGATCAACCCGACAACACAACTTATAACGAACATCCAAAGGAATTCACATGAACAAATTAATCGCTGTCTTGATCGCTGGCCTGTTTGCTGCTTCCGCATTTGCCCAATCCACGGCACCGGTGGCCAGCCCAGCTGCTCCAGCGGTTGTCAAGGCTGAAACCAAGGCCGACAAGACTGCTGTGAAGGCAGACCAGGCTCAAGCCAAGACCGATGTGAAGGCCGATACCAAGGTCGACAAGGCTGCTGCCAAGGCTGAAGCAAAGAAGGCCAAGGCTGATGCCAAGGCAGCCAAGGCCAAGGCCAAGGCGGATGCCAAGGCAGCCAAGGTCGCTGCCAAGGCAGATGCAAAGACTGCCACCACCGCTGCCGATGCAAGCGCCGACAAGAAGGTTGCCGCTGCCGATGCGAAGACCGACAAGGTTGAAGCCAACGCCAAGGTCAAGGCAGCTGCAGCGAAGTAATCGTCCCGCTGCGACGGTTTGCCCACGCGCCGCTCACGCCGTTCCGGCTTGAGCGGCGCGTTGTCGTTTACCGCCTTGACGGTCCCCTTGGTCTTGTTTCAGAACAGCCTTGCTGCCGATGCCTTGCCTGCATGTCCGGTGCATGCTTGTTGCAAGGGCTGCCGCAATGGTAAATTGTTGACTCGCGTGCGCCTGCACAGCCAAGGCTAGCGAACGCTCTGGCACACCGCACATGAATTGATTTGTAAAGTGATCATGCAAAACGACAAGGCAAGCCAGCTGGACGACGACGATATGTCAATGTGGGTGGTGTTTGAAGAACCGCCCGATTTTCCCAATCAATATGTGGCGCGGCGTTTCAGTGCGTATGTCGACACCGGCGACTTTGTCACGGGCGACACCTTGATCGAAGTGCGTGCCAAGCTGCCTGCCGGATTGATGCGGCTCGAACGCAGTGCGCAGGATGATCCCGTCATCCGCGAGTCCTGGATCTGAATGCAGGCCGCTGCGGCAGAGCCGTGGCCATGCCGGAGAATCATTTCGGCAGCAGTTCCAGGCCGGCTTGGAGTGCTTTCTGTTCGGCTTCCTGTTCACTGGCAAATACCTGGTCGACCAGGACACGCTGCTCCTCGAACACGATGGTGCGATGCATGGGATTGCTGCAGGGACCATATATCGTGACACGGGAAGTCCAGCCCTGGCCGTCGAGGGCCTCGACACCGGCGTAATCAATCTGGAACGCGCCCTTGATTTCTGATGGCATGTTTGTCTCCTTATTTGCAGGGATCGTAACACGGATGACATGCCCCTTCAGGTTTGAAAAGGCTGGCTATCCGGCACAATCGGTTCCGGATTTCCTGAAATATCCGTAGCGCTTCAAGGTGGAATGCTGTCGTAACAATTTTTATTAATTAATATCTGGCGGATTTTATTTGGGTCGGTTTTAATAGCAAAAGCATACTTGTTTGATTGACCCAAGCACAGCACAAGGAGATCGAGGATGGAAAGTTCTGAAGAGATGATCGAGTTGCTGGTTGCCTCAGTGAGCAGGGATACCACAGATCATAATCGCAAGGTCTTCAGAGATGCGTTATGGAAGCTGGTGCGCCTGGCACAGTCGGAAAAAATGACGGAATTACAAATTGATTTTCAAGTCGTGGAACAGGCAGCAAGCCAGAATTACCGCGGCTGACCCTCGGCAGTGACTTCCAGCGAGGAGCGTCGACAGTGGACTGGCCAGCGTTCCCGTCGTTTTGCCATCCCTGCAAATAGTTGTTGTCTTTAACAGGTTGTTTATATAAAGTAACTATAGGTAACCTGCTTGATACAACTGTTTCTCAGGGAGATGACAAATGGCAAACTTGAGTACTGACAAAAATATCTGCCCTTGCTGTGGACGACAGGAAGGCGTACTGCTTCTCCAGCAAGATTACCTTGATTACGAAATGCAGGAACAGGCGCTCCGCGGCGAATTGATTCGTGCCATGCCGAATGGACGGCGCAGCGGCTATCAAGTGCTGTGCAACCGCCAATGCCTGTGTTGTGAATTCGAGTGGCGCATCGCCGAGCCTGCCCAGCAACAGGTCAGACTGTAGAGACTGGTTTCGGTTTTTACGTCCTTGGGCCACAATCCCGGACCAGGATCGCATTCCAGGTTCAACCCATTCCGCGCCCGCCATCTGCAGCAGTGGCCATTTCAAACAAGTCGAATACATCGCCGTACAGGAACGATTTTTTTACTGGTGCAATGTATTGCGCTGCATCGCCGAAAGCCAGGATTTTCTGTTCGCACTCGTGCTTCGTCCTGGCAATGATGGCATCGGGCTTGTGGCCATCGCGGTGTGCAGCAACCCAGTAAACCAGTTTCATCGTGTTCCTTTTCTTGCGTGAGGGATGTTCGCAACAGAGATGCCAAAGCGGCATTGTCAATCCTACCAGCTTGACGACGCGCTGCAACAAAACTGCTGCCTGATTGGCACGGATTGGCTGAGTGGGTACAAAAATATTCTAGAATTACCCAAACAGTCATTGCTATTTCCGGCCAGATCAGGTCTCATACAAATGTTTCCACAAGAGAATAATTCAAATCAGTAACATTTTGCTGAGTGAATCTTTGTGCCGCGAAACGACGTATATGTAGACCATGCAGTACGAACGGGTACTCGATCAACCGTAATCCCAGCACTTCACTTTTCGGATTTCCCATGCCCAGCCTTTTGAAAGTTGTCGAAGCCTTCAGCAACCTTTATGTCCGCATTGCCATGGTGGCCTTGCTGGCTTGCGCCGCAGTGGGGGCGGCCATGTTCTACAAACCCGAGGTCGAGCAAGCGGCCGGTCCGGTGCTGCAGACGCAGGATATTTCGCGCATTACCGAGCTGCCTGCCAACAAGGGCCGGCTGGAATACCTGCTCATTGCCAGGCCACAGTCTGAATTCCCGCGCTATGTCTTCAAGTATCGCGACAGTCTGCAAATCATTGTCGTCAAGGTTCCGGCCAGCACGCATGGCAATCTGGAGCGTGAGATCCTGCTGAAATCGGCCATTCCCTATGCCATTGCGCGCGACGACTTCCTCGCCCGCCACAAGGCCGTGATGCAGGACGATGATGCGGCTGGCGCCGGCAGCGACCTGCTGGCCTTCCTTTCACGCAATGCAGTTGGTATTGCCTTGCTGCTGTTCATGTTCGTAGCGCTCAAGAAAGGCTTGCCCGGCATGGGGGCGGCAGCCACGGTGACGCAGCCGGAAAACCTGCATGGCAGCATGGATGATCTGGTCGGCATGGAAGACATCAAGCAGGAAGTCGCCCACCTCGAAGACATGATCCGCAACCGCAGCGCCTACCGTTCGCACAATATCGACAAACCGTTCAATGTCATGCTGACCGGCCCGGCAGGTACCGGCAAGACCAAGCTGGCCGGCTATCTGGCCAAAAAACTCGACATTCCACTGATCTCCGCTTCCGGATCGGGCCTTGAGTCCGGCTTCGTCGGCGGCGGCGCCAAGGCACTCAATGCCATCTACAAGAAAGCCTGCACCCAGGGCCGCCGCTGCATCATTTTCCTCGACGAGGCGCAAAGCCTGTTCATGCCGCGGGGACGCGGTGAGCGCAAGTGGGATGACGATACCGCCAACACACTGCTTGGCCTGCTCGATGGCATCAAGAGTGACGAGGGCGCCAACGTGATCTGGATGGTGGCATCGAACTTCGACGACGCCAGCACGCCAATGGACGAGGCCATGCTGCGGCGGTTTTCGGTGAAGATCAACTTCCGTTTGCCAAACAAGGCCGAGCGGCGGGAATTGCTCAGCGTGTTTTTGAAACGCAAGGACGAAGGCTGTGTCGACTGGGTCAACCTGAACCTGGATTATGTCGCCGAGATCACTGCCAACCTGAGTCCGGCTTTGCTTGAAACCGTGGTCGATCGGGCCAGCATGATTGCCATCCAGGAGTCCTGTGCCATTACCACCGATGTGCTGTTTCGCGCCTTCGAACGGGCCTCGCTGGGCTTGACCGATCGCGCCACCACGGCAGAAAAAGACAAGCAGCGCGAACGCGTGGCCTTGCACGAACTGGGTCACTTCTTCATGCAGATCGACCCTTACTTGCGCGAAGGCTTGTCGCTCGATGAAGTCAAGCAGCGGTCGCACCTGCTCAAGATCAGCACCGAGTCGGTCTCCAAGCTGGGCGCCCTTGGTTATGTGCTTTCCTCCGCCGACGATGTTTCGTTGCGCACCCTGGAAGAGCTGGAGCAGGATGTCAAGCAGCTCTACGGCGGCGTGGCGGCG
Organism: Janthinobacterium lividum; assembly: GCA_050954505.1. Classification (GTDB taxonomy): domain Bacteria; phylum Pseudomonadota; class Gammaproteobacteria; order Burkholderiales; family Burkholderiaceae_D; genus JAQGMO01. The sequence goes on along the minus strand of JBPBPY010000043.1, from coordinate 5,362 downwards.
GAAGAATTGTTCTACGGCGCGCGCGGCATTTCGGTGGGCAGCCAGAACGATATCCAGAAAGCCACCTCGATGCTGGACCTGATGGTCAACCGGCTGTCGATGTATTCGCGTTCCAAGCTCGACTACACCCAGTTGAAGCGTGAAGGCTCGGGAGAAGATTCGGTGCGCCAGGTCGAGTCCAAGGCCGATGAACTGTATACCAGCACGCTGGACTCGATCAAGGATTACCGCGAACTGATCCTGGCACTCAAAGGCACGCTGCTGGAGCGCTATGTGCTGTCGAAGGATGAAGTCTTCGATTTGATTGCCGGCTTGCGCTTGCCGGAGTTCCGGGTAGCAGCGTGAGCGATGCTGCCTGAAAGGGCAGCAGTACCGCAGCAACCCGCAGCAACCCGCAGCAACCCGCAGTTTTTTTCCACCTCGGCGCCTGGCCCGCAGTCAATTGCGCGGGCTTGTTTGCCCGCTTGACGTGCAGCGCAACAGCACGACCTCGATTTCCTCGAACGATGGCCTGTCATCAGGGCGCGGTTGCAGGCAGGCGCAGCACAACTGCGCCAGTACCGCGAACTGTTGCGCACCGCTACCCTGTGCAGGCAGGTCCACCCGCGCAAGCAATTCCTCCAGCAGATAACCGAATGCCCGAACTTCCAGGCGCTGCAAGGCTGCTGCGTGCGGACTGCCGGTGTCGTACAGCGACGCCGCACCGAAGTCGCCCAGCAAGGCATGGCCATGCTGGTCATGCAGGATGTTGTGCCCATACAGATCGCCATGCATGATGCCAAGGACATGCAGGTGGCGCGCCGCGCCGGCCACCACCAGCGTCATGCCAAGTAGCGCCGGCAGCTCCAGCCGCCAATTCTCTGCATAGACATCGCGTGAGCACGATGCCAGGCTCGGCGGTGCTGCCAGATTGACCAAACCGGCAGCGATCAGCGGCATCATCATTCCCGCCATGCCGCTGGGGTGATTCTCGATGCGGCCCAGGATGGGAATCAGGCCGGCATGCTGGCCCGCCTGCAGGCAGGCCGCGATTTCCGATTGTGGCAAGCCATCGCTGGTCAGTGTTCCCTTGAAAAGTTTGACTGCCACACTTTCGGCCGGCGCGCTGGCGCCCGGACGCCGGTGCAGGGCGCGATGAATCACTCCCGACGCACCTTCGCCGAGCTTCTCTCCCAGCGTCAAATGATTCCAGTCGATGCGCTTTACCGAGTCGTGCCCCAGGACCTTGTCTTCCAACGCCTGGGAAAATGGATTGCCAGCGCATGCAAGCCAGGCCAGGTTTGGCATCGAGGCCAGCCAGGCGGGCAGGGCCGCCAGGCGGTTGGCTGATATGCGCAGCAACGCCAGGTCGCGGCAGGCGCCCAGCTCACGGGGCAAGGTGGTCAAGCGGTTACCCGCCAACATCAATTTCTGCAACTGGCTGCATTGCCCGATGCGTGAAGGCAGGGCCTCGATGGCATTGTCGGTGAGGATCAGCCAGCGCAGCCGCGGCGGCAGTGCAGCCTCCGGCACGTGGCTGATGCGGTTGGCCTTGAAGCCGATCATCTGCAGGTTCCGGCACCGTCCCAGCACGGCCGGCAGTTCGGTAAATCGATTCTCGGAACAAAACAGCACCTGCAGCCGGCCCAGCCGCCACAGGTCATCGGGCAGCGCAACCAGGGCATTGCCGGACAGGTCAAGAATTTCAAGCGTGTCGGCAAGCGCGTAGATTTCTTCGGGAAAGTGCGTCAGGTCGCAGCGCAATTGCAGGCGCCGCGTTCCAGCCAGTGCGCCGCAGCGCAGTTGTTCAAGGGTTGCCATCAAGAGCCAGATCGGGAAATTACGCAGTGGTCGCGCAGTTTATCAGCACCCTGGCGACCATGACGCCCCGGGCAGCGCAGCGCCCCGGCGCTTCCTGTAACATTAGCGCCAACAATCCGACTAATTTTTCCCTGACCGATGAAATGAACAGTGTGCCTGAACTGGAGCTGGAGTACGTGGGATTCTGGCTGCGGGTGTGGGCCTCGATCATTGACACCCTGGTGTTGATGGTCATTGCCGTGCCTTTGCTGTTTGCCGTCTTTGGCCGCGAGCGCCTGATGGCGGGGGTGGAAATCGACGGCTTGCCGGCCGATGTCATCACCTATGTCCTGCCAGCCCTGCTGGTGATTGCCTTCTGGCGCTATTGCCAGGCCACGCCCGGCAAGATGGTGATCGGCGCCCGCATCGTCGATGCCGCAACAGGCCAGCCCACCACACTGCGCCAGGATGTGGTTCGTTATCTTGCCTACTTTCTCTCGGCGATACTCCTGTGCCTGGGATTTCTCTGGGTTGCCTTCGATGGCCGCAAGCAGGGCTGGCATGACAAACTGGCCGGGACCGTGGTGGTGCGTGCGCGCAAACGGGCGGGCTTGCCGGTAAGGTTTTCCTGACCATGGTCGTTTCGATGTTGCCCCACTTGCGTTCGCGCACCGCCATCGGCATCGGCTTGACGCTGCTGCTGCATCTGGCAGTGCTGCTGTGTGCGCTGTATGTGGTGCCGGTCAAGCCGCCGCAGGAGCGCATGGCCGAATACAATCCCGACGCCTTGACGGTGCAGTTGCTGCCGAATTCGGCACCGGCAGCCAGGCCGGCACCGACACCGGCGCCGTCGCCACCGCCTTCGGTACCCGCGCCGGCAGTCAAACCCGCACCCCGGCCGGCCGTCAAGCCGGCACCGGCAAAACCGCGCGTCTCGAAACCGGCACCGGCGCCCCGGCCGACAACGCAGCTGGCCCAGCGCCAGGCGCCATTGCCGCCGGTGACGATGCAGATGCCGGCCCAGGCGCCGCGCAGCGAACCCAAGGCCGTTGAAGAAGCACAGCCGACCGACATGATGGGCATGGTGAATGCAGCGCGTGAACGTCGCCGCGCCGCCGGCATTCCTGCCGATCCGCCGCCGGCCGAGCGTTCCGATCCTGCGCCGGCAGGCAATGGAGAAACCAGGGCGGCCGACAACAGCGTGGCGCTGGCCAATATCCAGCACAGCATGCGCACCCAGGGCAGCCGCCGCAACGCTGCCGGTGGCGCATTCCAGATCACGCACAAAGGCATACGCCAGGCGACCTTCATCTTCCGGGGCTGGGCCTCGAACCGTTCGGCAAACCTGAACCAGTCGATTGAAGTCGATGCCGGTCCAGGCGGCGATATCGAAACGGCGATCGTCAAAAGCATGATCGAACTGATCCGCAAGTACCAGCCGGGCGATTTCAGCTGGGACTCCTATCGTCTTGGACGTGTGCTGACACTTTCTGCGCGTCCTGAAGACAGTGCACAACTGGAAAAGTTTTTGAAGCAGGAATTCTTCTCGGGGTATTGAGTCCGCTGCTGCAGCGAGCTTGGCCGTTGGTTCGCTGCATCGCTGCAAACATCGCCCCGGGCCCGCAGTGTGGACCACAACCATAAGGGAAAATCATGATCCTCAAAGACAAAGTCGCCGTCATCACTGGCTCGGCCAGCGGCATCGGCAAGGAAATTGCGCTGGAATACGCGAAGCAGGGCGCTCGCGTGGTGATTGCCGACCTCAATCTCGACGCCGCGCGAAATACCGCCGCCGAAATTCAAACCAATGGCGGCACCGCCATGGGCGTGGCCATGGATGTCACGGACGAAACCCAGGTCGACCAGGGCATTGCTTCGGTGATCGAAGCCTATGGCGCCATCGATATCCTGATCAGCAACGCCGGCATCCAGATCATCAGTCCGGTGATCGACCTGCCGCTGGCAAGCTGGAAAAAAATGCTGGCCATCCATCTCGATGGCGCGTTCCTGACCACCCGGGCCTGCATGCGTGAAATGGTCAAGTCGGGCAAGGGCGGCAGCATCATTTACATGGGCTCGGTGCACTCGCATGAAGCTTCACCGCTGAAGTCGCCGTATGTGACCGCCAAGCATGGCTTGATCGGCCTGGCCAAGGTGGTGGCCAAGGAAGGGGCGAAAGACAACATCCGCTCGAACGTGATCTGCCCAGGCTTCGTGCGTACGCCATTGGTGGAAAAGCAGATTCCCGAACAGGCGAAGACCCTGGGCATCAGCGAGGCCGATGTGGTGAAGAATGTGATGTTGAAGGATACGGTCGACGGTGAATTCACCACCACGCAGGATGTGGCGCAGACGGCGATTTTCCTGGCAGCGTTCCCCAGCAATGCATTGACCGGTCAATCGATTGTGGTCAGCCACGGATGGTTCATGCAATAGGCCGGCGGCCAGTATGCCGCGTGCTGATGGCTGGTAATGGATTGGAGGCGACAGCGACCGCAGCCGCATGAACAGCGGCAATGTCAACATCGGCTGCTTAACAGCGCTGGATCGACTCCAGCGCATCAGTTCAATCATCGCCGCGCATGAATTGCGAATCCACCAGTGAAAAATGCGCCTGACAAAACGTCGTCAGCGCATCAATCGTGCGGCATGGATCACGTACAAAAACAAAGCAGGGACCAGGCAAGGCTGTCCCTGCGGCGGCCCTGAAGGCCGCCTGCAAAACCCGGCAATCTACTTGCGTGGGGTTTGGGTATTACCCTGTTGGGTGTTCAGGCGATCGGCATTCGGCTGATTCGACCCTTGTTGATCTTGCCGTCCGGCGTTGTTCTGGTTGGCGCCTTGTTGCTGCTTGTCGCGCTGTTGCTGGTCTTGCTGCGCATCCTGCGGACGCGATGGGTTGCGCGACTGGTCGGTGGATTGATTGCCTTGGTTCACCTGGGTACGGTTTTGGCCTTGGTTTTGATTTTGGGTCTTATCTTGCTGGTTCATGTATTACTCCTGAGTAGTTAGAAAATAGGCGTTCGTGGAACGATTGCCGCTTTGCCTACTGCGTGGAATACTGCCCTCGCCCTTTTTTGACAGTGCCGTTTCTGCAATGGTTCTGAAAAAATTCACATTCGGCAAAGATTTCATCAATCCGAAGTTCACGATTTATCTTCGCTATATCTTGCAATCAGTCATCATCAGCCGGAATCCGGCGAAAATGATCGCTCATTGGATTTGCCCAATTTCGCCGCAAAACCCAGCTGTGATACACTCTTCGGGTTTTTGCAGCGCCGCATGAGCGGCTGTTACCGTAGAAGCTGCGGCAGCGACACGCAAATGCGGCACCGATTGTTTTGCCGCGGATATACCGACTGGCGTTTTTGCGCCGGTCAGACCGACGGGTTTGTCATAAACCTCCGGCACTGGTTACTTATGCCTCTTTCAGCAACGAATCCCTTGCATGTCCCGGCCCACTGCCTGGACCATCTTGTTCGCCGCGTCCTAGCGCGTTTGGCGTCCGTTGGGACTTCGACGCGCACATCGCCGACATTCAAAACCAGAACGGTTTGCCCGCGTGGCCTGTCCACGCAATATC
>JBPBPY010000014.1:0-11836 GCA_050954505.1 Janthinobacterium lividum | reverse complement strand
CCTGGTCATATCGTGATCTCACGGCGCTGGAATGGCAATGGACACTCGATTTCGTGGCCCGCGGTGGCCAGAGCCTGGTCGCCTATCCGGAATACCAGCGTGTGCTGGCCGACGAGAACGGTCGCTGGCGGGTCCCCAACCGCGCCATTGCACTGCGCCACCGCATGAGCATCGGCACCATCGTTTCCGATGCCTCGATCGAAGTCAAGTTCATCAGCGGTGGCCGGGTCGGCTCGGTGGAGGAGTCGTTCATCTCGCGCATGAAACCGGGCGACCATTTCCTGTTCGGCGGACGCATGCTCGAATTCGTCCGCGTCCATGAAATGTTTGCCTATGTGCGGCGTGCCACCGGCAAGCGCGGTATCGTGCCGCGCTGGAGCGGTGGCAAGATGGCGCTGTCGGCCCAGCTGGGTGAGGCTGCGCTGGCGCAGCTGGAAGAGGCCGGCCATGGCGAACTGCACAGCCCTGAAATGCGCGCGCTGGCACCACTGCTGGCCGTCCAGCAGCGCTGGTCGTCGCTGCCCACCACCGACCATCTGGTCATCGAGAGCATGCACAGCCGGGAAGGCTGGCACCTGTTCATGTATCCCTTCGCCGGGCGCTCCGTGCACATGGGGCTGGCGGCCCTGCTGGCCTGGCGCATTGCCTGCCGCCTGCCGTCGACGCTGTCAATTGCCGTCAACGACTACGGTCTGGAACTGTTGTGCGCCACGCCGCTCGACTACCGCCAGCTGTTTGCCGCAGGCCAGGGCACGGCCAGCGATCTCCTCTCAACCACCGGCTTGCTCGACGATGTCCTGGCCAGCCTGAATGCGGGTGAACTGGCACAGCGCCGTTTCCGCGAAATTGCCCGTATCGCCGGCCTGGTGTTTCAGGGCTACCCCGGCAAGCCGAAAAGCCAGCGCCAGGTGCAGGCGTCGTCATCGCTGTTTTTTGAAGTCTTTCGCAAGCACGACAGCGGCAATTTGCTGCTGAGCCAGGCCCAGCGCGAAGTGCTGGAACAGGAACTGGAGTCGACCCAGCTGCGCCAGACCCTGGAGCGCATGTCGCACCAGCAGCATCTGTTTTTTGAAATCAAGCGTGCAACGCCGTTTGCCTTCCCGCTCATGGTCGAGCGTTTTCGGGAAAAGCTCAGTACCGAAAAGCTTTCCGAGCGGGTGGCGCGCATGGTGCGTGAACTGGAGAAAGCGGCAACGCCATGAGGGAAGGCAATACAGCGCCGCAGGCGCAATGCTGATCGAGATGGCAGGCGAACAGGTGATCCTGTTGGCGCAACGCGCCTTGTACTGGCCAGCGCGGCAAATGCTGATGGTGGCCGACATCCACTTCGGCAAGGCAGCAGCGTTTCGGGCCCAGGGCATCCCGGTTCCGCGCGGAACCACCACGCAGAACCTGGAAGTACTCGATTCGATGCTGGCAGCGTATCCGGTAACCCAGCTGGTATTCCTGGGTGACTTCCTGCATGCGAAGGCTTCACGCGCCAGTGCCACCATGAATGTCCTGCTGGCGTGGCGCAAGCACCATGCAGGCCTGCAATTGACGCTGGTGCGTGGCAATCATGACCAGCATGCCGGCGACCCGGCGCCGGAACTCGGCATTCACATGGTCGACGAACCGCATCGGGTCGGACCATTTGCCTTGTGCCACCATCCCGACCGCAAGGCAGACGGCTTCGTCATTGCCGGCCATGTCCACCCGGTGTATCGGCTGGCAGATGGGGTAGACAGCCTGCGCCTGCCCTGCTTCGTGGTCACGCCCACAGTATGCACCGTGCCGGCCTTTGGCTCGTTTACCGGTGGCTTCGCGATCAGCCAGGCCGACAATCAAACCATTTATCTGGTGGCGCAGGACACGGTATTTGCCCTGCCACCGCCAGCAGCGCGCAGCAGGTACCGCCGCTGACCTGCCCGTGATGTCACCGATGCCTCAGCCTAAACCTTGCACAGCAAATCGACGGCATATTCCACCTCGCCGGACGATGCTGCAGGGACTGCCACGCTGGATGCTGCCGCCACTGCGGCAGCCTGTTCACGCGCGCGAAACGCAATCACCAGCTGCTTGCGCAAGCCGATATCGGTGTTGCGCCGGAAGGCGCGTTCAAGGAAATCGACTTCCACCCCATCGGGCAACTGGCCGGCAAGCTGGTTGAGTTCGGCTTGCAAGCGCAGCATCTTTTGTTGAATATCCTGTTGTGTCATGGCTGAATTATCCCATTCCTGCATCATTGTGCTCCCGAATCGACACTGGGTCTGACGCCTATTGTGTGATGAAGTTCAATATGGTGACGCGCTTTATTTGACATTTCTGCTTTCGCTCAACAAAATGGCCTGGTGCTGTCACGTCAGCGGTGCCCGACCGCGCAGCCGATGCATCAAACCGGCGCCCGGCACGGTGCGCTGGCAGACAACCTTATCATTCGAGCAGGATGGAAACCCAGCGACATGCGTATTCGTACCAGGCTTTTCCTCATTGCAGTCTGTGTTCTGGTACTTGCCCTTCTCATCGGTGCATTCGCCGGTCTGAAACTGTATCGCGAGGTTCGCAACGCCAATCGTGACGCCGTGCAGGAAAAGGTGCGCGCCTTGGGCCGAGCGCTCGACGACCAGTTCGCCCTGCGTGAACAACTGCTCAAGGGGCTGGCCGAATCAGCGCTCATCGATGCGCAGGACCTGGCACCTTTCCTCGACCAGGCCAGGGCGCTGGCAGCGCGCACCGGTTCAACCATTGAGTTGCACGGCGTGGCCGGCAACGCCATCCTCAGTACCGCCCTGCCCCTGGGCGCCGCCACGCCCGCCGAGCTGTTCGGATTCCGGCTGCCGCTGCCGAATCCTGTGCAACACCCAGTTTTGAGCGACCTGTTCCACTGGCCGCTGACCCGCACCGATGTCTTTGCGCTGCGCATCCCCGTCGTGCGCGGCGCGCTGCCCCCCCGTGAGCTGACCATGGTCGTGCCGGCAGCAAGCTTGCAAGCCTTGCTGGACCAATTTGCGGCAGCCACTGGCGTCACCACCGCCATTCTCGACCGCCAGGACGTGATCGTGGCCCGCAGCGCCGGCTCGGCGCAGTCACCAGGCAGGCAGATCGGCCAGCCATTGCGGCAAAAACTCGACAGCAGCAAGGATGGCATGCTGCCGCTGTCGCTCGATGACGACGAGTCGATGGTCACCTTCCACCAGCGTTCGCCGGTCAGCGGCTATCGGGTGATGATCTGTGTGCCCAGCCAGAACATCGACCGCAAAGCCGTGAATGCCGCACTGCAGCTGGGCGGCATGCTGCTGGCACTGCTGTGCCTGGGCGCGCTCGGCATGGCGCTGCTGGTACGCCGGGCGCTGGCTTGCGCCGAGGTGCTGCGCCAGGCTGCAAACGAACTTTCGCGTGCGCAGCCTTTCAACGCGCGCCAGACCGGCATTGCCGAACTCGATGCCGTGGCTGCCACCATGGCCAGGGCCAGCGTGGAACTGCGTAGCGGCAAGGCCGAGATCGAGCGCCAGGTCAATGAGAACATGGCGCTGAATGCGAATGTCCGCGACGCCCTGCAACAGGAACAAAAGCTTGAAGCAATGGGACGCCTGACCGGCGGCATTGCCCATGACTTCAACAATGTGCTGCAGACCCTCACCAGCGGATTGCAGATGGCGCATGGCTCGGTGACCGAGGCACGCGCGCGCATGCTGCTGGAGACCTGTGAACGCGCCGTGCGCCGGGCAGTGGAACTGACCAGCCAGCTGATGGCCATCGGCCAGTCCAACGACGGTGAAATGATGACCGTCGACCTGGGCGCCAGAATTCACTCCATGAACCGGCTGCTACGTGGCGCGCTGCCGGCCGGCGTCGACCTGCGCCTGCAGATTGCCGACGACCTCTGGCCGGTCACCATCGACGCCATGCAGTTCGAGCTCACGCTGCTGAACCTGACCATCAACGCCCGCGACGCCATGGCCAGCAATGGCACCATCAACCTGACCGCCTACAACGAAACCCTGCTTCACGACATTGGCGAACTTCGCGCGGGTGAATACGTCCTGCTGTCGCTGCACGAGGACGCCGACGAAGCCGACGTTGCCAATGCGGTTGCGGGCGTGGACCGCACGGTTGCGGCATTTACCGGTGCCCGGGCGCATCTGGCCGGCTGGCAGGAACCGGATGTGGGCATGCGCCGGGCGGCATCCAATGCCGGCCACGGCTTGCCCCAGGCCTACGGCTTTGCGCGCCAGTGTGGCGGAACCTTGCTGGTGCAAAACCAGGGCAGCCACGATTCCCTGGTCTTGCTGTACCTGCCGCGTACGCCGGAAAACGAGACGACGGCCTCCGAGATTGCGGTGCTGCGCAGTGCGCCAGCGGCAATCGCCGGCAGGTTGCTGTATGTCGAAGATGACCTGCTGGTGCGTGAAGTTGTTTCGCCCGCCCTGCGCGAAGCCGGCTTCGATGTCACCGATGCCTTCGACGGCGACGCTGCTCTGGCGTTGCTGGAATCGGGCCAGCAGTTCGACCTGGTGTTTTCCGACATTACCATGCCAGGGGAATTGAACGGCATCGACCTGGCGCGCATCGTTGGCCGTGATTACCCCTTCGTGCGGGTGATCCTGACCACAGGCTATTCGCATGAACGCTTGACCGTTCCCGGCGTACGCGTGATTGCCAAACCCTACGTGATCGGCGACGTCGTCACCGAGCTGCACCAGGAACTCGATACCGTCCGAACCCGTTGATTCCATCGTTTCTTCTTGGCAAATTCGGTTCTTGTCCGGCTTTCGCTTACAACGTAATCGGCACTGCGCCGATACCGGTAACTGCGCCGGTGGATGATAATCGCCGCATCAAAAGACCACAGTTATGGGGATCAACATGCGAACATCTTCGCGCGCGCTTTATTTCGACTTGATGGACAACGGCGAGCCAGCCGCGAATGCTCAGGTTGCCGAACGGGTTCGCGAGTTCCTGGAGACCCAGCTCGAGGCTGCCAGGCAGCAGCAATCCGACCTGCCTGCAGACATGCAAGGCCTGTCACAATGGATTGTCGACAATAACGAGCAGGTCGGCCAGGCCTATCGCAATTACCTCGCTGCCCGCAAGGCAGGCGGTCCGCGCCAGTATTTCAGCAACAAATCGCACGCCCTGTACTTTCTGCAGACCGTGGCACCGACCAAGCTGGTCGACGGCGCCTGGCTGTATGGAATGCTGGCGCAGTGGCGTGACGCCCGCTTTACCTCCCTGATCAAGATCTACCTGGAAGAACTCGGGGAAGGCGTTCCTGGAAAGAACCATGTCGCACTGTACAAGCGCCTGCTGGCCGACAATGGCTGCGAGCACTGGCATGATCTGGGCGAAGAGCACTTCGTCCAGGGCGCCATCCAGCTGGCATTGGCCAACAGCGCAACCGACTTCCTGCCCGAGATCATCGGTTTCAATCTCGGCTATGAACAGCTGCCGCTGCATCTGCTGATAACTTCGTACGAACTCAATGAATTGGGCATCGACCCCTACTATTTCACGCTGCATGTCACCGTCGACAATGCCGACACCGGCCACGCACAGAAATCCCTGCTTGGCCTGCTCGATGCCATGCCACGGGTGGGCGATCCAGCGGTGTTCTACCAGCGCGTCATCGACGGCTACAAGCTCAACATGCTGGGAGCGAGCACCGATTCGGTGATCAAGGAATTCGATCTGGAGGCTGAAGTGATTGCCATGTTCCAGAAGAAAAGCGTAGTAGGCAAGCATGCGCACTCCGACTACTGCCGCGTGGCAGGCAAGTCGATCACCGACTGGCTCTCCGATCCGCAGCAGATGGGCGCTTTCCTGCAGGCCCTGATTGGTGCTGGCTGGATCAAACGTTTCGAAGATCCGCAGAACAGCCGTTTCTGGCATCTGATCGAAGGCGAACGGGCGGAAATGTTTGGCGTATTCACCAGCTACGAGCAGCAACTCATTCGCGACTGGATCGTTGGCACTCCTGAAGAGCAGCGCGCCCATCTGGCTGCTGCAGCAGAGAACCAGGAGCCGAGTGCCAGTACTTATCGCCCTGCCCGCGCCGTAAGCTGGAAAGCCATGCAGCGCCTGCAGTCGACGCTGGGCAGCCAGCATGAAACCGCCAAGTCTTCACGCTCGGAACGCATGGCACGTGGCCTGTTGCGCAGACATCACCAGGAGACCGAGGCCAACGCGTTCAGCCAGGAATTGCGCACGCTGGAACAGGAGCTGGCCATGCTGCCGGGCCGCGATGCCGCAATGGACCGCCTGACGCCACTGATGTCGCCCACCCATCACCATACGGCTGCCGGCATGATGGCAACCCGGATCTTCACCAGCCTGCTGGGCTGAGCCGCCGCCGGGCGCTGGCGGCGGTGGAAGCCGGATTCACTTGCCGGCGCTGCCAATGCCGTGCTTGTCCATCAACCGGTACAAGGTGGTGCGCGACACGCCAAGGTCCCGCGCAGCATGAGTGATGTTCTGCCCGACACGGTTCAGGCTCAGGTGGATTGCATCGCGTTCCGCCAGCACCCTGGCGCTGCCAAGCCCATCGGCCTGGGTGCGCCTGCTTGCGCCATCCTGGCCCAAACCCAGGTCTTGCGCGGTGATCATGCGCTGCTCCGTCATCACCACCGCGCGCTGTATCCGGTTGTACAGTTCACGGACATTGCCCGGCCAGTCATGCGCCATCATGGCCGCCAGTGCCTGCTTGGTAAAACCGTCGATGCGTTTTTTGCGCTCGCTCATGCAGGCCTCGTGAAAATGGCGTGCCAGCAAACCGATGTCCATCTTGCGTTCGCGCAGCGCCGGCACGCAAATGGTCAACACATTCAAGCGATAGAAAAGGTCTTCACGAAAGCGGCGTGCCGCCACGGCTTCGGCCAGGTCGACGTGGGTGGCCGACAGGACCCGCACATCGACATGGATGCTGCGCGTGGTACCGACACGGCAAATGGTTTTTTCCTGTAAAAACCGCAGCAGGCTGGTTTGCAGATCCAGTGGCAGATCGGCGACTTCGTCGAGGAAGATGGTGCCGCCATTGGCTGCCTCGATCAATCCTCGCTTGTCGGTATTTGCCCCGGTGAACGCGCCACGCACATGGCCGAACAGTTCGGAGTGGATCAGCGTGGGCGTGATGGCGCCGCAATTGACGGCAATGAACGGTCCATCGGCGCGCGCGGAATGGCGGTGAATGGCTTGCGCCGCCAGTTCCTTGCCGCTGCCGCTCTCGCCGGAGATAAGTACGGGCGCGCCGGCCAGTGCCACCTTGCCGATCTGGCGCCGCAACTGGGCAATCAAGCCGCTGGCGCCAACCATCTGCATGGCATTGGCCTGGTGTTCGTGGACATTGTTGTTGGCCCGCAGCACTGCCCTGCCATAGGCATGACCCAGTGTGCGCGAGAGGAACTGCGGGTCGGCAGGATGCGTATGATAGTCGAAGAAATGGCCGAGAATCAGTTCGCGAAACGCCGCCGATTCGGCGGTCGCCGGCTGGCACACGCCAACCCACTCGGCACTCGCCGCGACCTTGAGGCAGGTTTCGACGTCCTCGGCAATTTGCGCGTCGACGCGCGTGATGCAAAGCACAGCAGCCATGAAATCAACCCGCCGTGCAGCCTGGCGCGCCGCCGCCGCACCCGCCGCACACACCACGTCCCAACCCGCCGCACCGAGCTGCGCTGCCAGGCCGGCCGGCGACGGTCCCAGCGAAACGAACAGTATCTTGCGCGCTGCCATGATGCTCAAAACGAGATCGGCAGGCGCAGGTTCAGCGTCAGGTCCGGCGTATCGCGCGTCAGGCCGGTGCCGACCGAGACGCTGAAACTGGTCTTGTCGCTGTAGCGATAGGAATAGCCGAACAGCATGGTGGCGAGCTGGGTGCGCACCGAATTCGGCACCGTTTCGCCATTCTGCTTGGTGCGTCCGATGCTGTTGAGGTCAAAGCCGACTGTAAACGACGATTTGTCGTTGAGAGACAGGCCCATGCCGAAATTCACGCCCAGGATATCGCCGGGCGAAACGGTTCCAATGAATTCGCTTTCACCATTTTGCACAGTGCGACTGACATTATTGCGCTTGAAGTTGTGGGTATAACTGAAGCTGCCAAAGAACACCGCCGGGTCCGAAGGAAACAGCCAAGTCAAGCCTGGTTGCAGCGCATAAAAGCCGGAACCGGTCGGAAGGTCGACCGGTAAACCGGTACCGGTGGTATTGCCCACACAGCGCGTGACGCAATCGGTCACCACTTCGAACGGGTCCCTGCCGGTGCGCGACTTGAAGCGCAGCGAACCGATGAAATAAGGCGCTCCGGGTTCCGGCATGTTGAGCTGGTAGCGGCCAGTCACCTCGATGTCGCCGATGCCCTTGCCGCTGTTGCCGAACGCCACATCGGAGGCCGAACCCTGGAAGATCTCGCGACTGACCGTCGAGTCGGAGCGGTACACATACGGTATGCGCGCTTCCACTTCCATCCGGTTGGTCAAGCCGAAGCGGCCGGTCAATGCACCGGTCAGGACGTTGCGCTTGACTTCGCGTACATCGACCAGGCCAATGAGCAGCGCCGGGATGACGGTGTAGCCGACCAGGGCCACACGATTATTGGACGAGTAGCTGTACTGTACCGACGGCTCCAGCGTGGCTTTGCCTGGCGGCGTCAGGATACCTGGCTGGTCGAACAGCTGCGGCACTGCCCGCGCGGTCGCTTCCGTGCTGTCGCGTGACGCAGTGTTGCCGGTACTGGCGACGACTGCAGCGTCGCCTGCCTGCGCCGCTGCCGCACTGCCCTGGCTACGTGCTGCATCCTGGACCGTGCTGCTGCGGCTGCGCGCGGCCTGGTCCAGACCGAGCGCGCGCTGAATATCGCGGTAGCGCGCTTCCTGTTCGGCCATCGATTTTTTCAAGGCGTCAAGTTGCTGGCTTTGCTCGGCGATCTGGCGTCGCAGCACGTCGAGCTGCGCTGCGCCATCCGGTGCCGGCGTCTGCGCCGGCGCAGGAGGTGAAACGAAAATACTGGAGAACAGCAAAGTGGAACAGGCCAGCAGATGTACGGGCTCGACCGGCCGTATGATCATTTTTGTCTCCCTTGCAAACTTTTTCGGACATCCACTTCAAGTCATGGGTGTTGATGCAGCTTTGCGGTTCGACTGACGAAATAGTAGCAGAACATCTTCTGTCTCAGTTACCTTTGAAGCATGTTTTTTGGTTACGAATATGAGCAAGATTTTTCCATTGCAACTTTTCCCAGGCGCTGTAGCAGATTCGTTACAGCTGCCAGCCTGCTCCAAAACGACCTGGCACCGCCTTGCATGACACTCGAAAAAACCCTTGCCAGCACCACGTGCCGTGGACCCGGCGCCGCCGCATCCACCGCCTACGTTGTCACAAACTTGGCACAGTTCTCAAAGTCAATTTTTGGTCAAGAGTGTTGTTTTTCAGGATATGAATCTTGAATGCAGCATGGCAGGTGTAATGAATCCGCTACAGAAGGCTTGTGATTTCAACGACAAGCGTTGTCTTCGCTGGCGCGACAGTGCCGGTCTGACTATGTAAGAGATCATTACAAAATTGAACTTTTGGTTGGCACCAAAATTGCTGTCATCCGCTGCGAGTCTGTGCCGCAGAAGCCGCGCAGCCGCAAAGCACGAAGGTCGCAGGTTCAAGCGCAAGGGCCGCAGCTTGAGCAAGCTGTCCGCTTTGGTGTCGCGGTCTGCGCCCAGGGGCGACCCCGGGGTAGCCAGCCTTGCCAATTGTCGACGGCCATTGCTGTTTCGTGGTTTTCGCTTCGCAGGCTTCTACGGCGCAGACTCCTGGCTGGTTCTGACCGGCTCGATGAGTCCGATTCCTGCGCAACCACTTCACGGAGAATGTATGAACAAGACATTATTGGCTTCGGCCTTGGCGCTCGCCTTTGGTTTCGCCACCCAGGCCAGCGCCCAAACCACACCGGCGACCACGCCAACGGTCAGCGCAGGCGCAACAGGTGCTGCCGCTGCCGAACATTCGGAAGCCAAGCAGTACAACGACAGCTCGACGACGACCCAGACCGATGATCACACCATTACCGACGACCACACCAAAACGATCACCAAGACCAGCACCGAAAGCGGCAACAACCGTAACAACAAGGGCGACTCGGCCGCCGAGGGATATGGCACAGCCGCAGCCAATAACGGTGCCACGGCGACGGCCAATTTTTCCAACGCCTTCAATTCCAGCAAGGCACTGGCTGTCAGCAAGCTCACGGGCAGCGTGAACAACAACGACATCAGGAACATCGGCAACTATGCCACCAACAATGGTGATGCCAACGGCGCCAAAGGGGGTCTCGGCGGCGACGGCTCGGGCGGCACGGCGATGGGTGGCGGAAACAGTGGCAATGGCGGCGCTGCCGGAGACAGTGGCAGGGCCGGCTCCGGTGGCGACGGCGGACTCGGCGGCGAGGCCACGGCCAGGAACGGCAGTGCCCGGGGTGGTAATGCGTCGGCAGGCGACACCTCCAGCGGCGCTGCCAGAGCTGGCAGTGGCGGCAATGGCGGACGCGCAAGCGATGCAACCGGTGGCGCCGGTGGCGGGGCCACCAGCATGGGCGGTGGCGTGACGGCTTCCAATGGCCAGACCAGTGGCGATGCGGCAACCAGAAGCGCAGCCGAAGGCGGTGGCGCGAAAGCAGCCAGCATGGCCACCGGTGGCTCGACCAAAAGCGGCGTGACATCCGGTTCCGGCGCAGTCGAAACAAGCCAGCGTGCCGGCTCGCTTGCCGGTAGCGGCAGCGCCAATGGTGCCACACCGGCCAGCAGTGCCGACCTTGCCTCGAAAGGCGGCAGTACACCGAGCCACGGTGGCAGCATGCCAGGCAATGGTGGCGGCACCCCGGGTACGGGCGGCACCAATTCAAGCACCACAACCACGAACACCACCAGCACCAATACGACGAACAATTCAGCCACTGCAGGACCGACCACGAATACAGCCAACACCGGTTCGGGCCCATCCACCGGTACTGCCAGCGGCACGGCCGGCACTGCTACGGCGATTCCCACCGCCACTGCCGGCACCGCCACCAACGGCGCCGGTACGGCAAGTTCGGGTACCAACACCGGTACCAATACCGCCAATGCCAACGGCGGCACAGCCTCTGGCGCAGCGGGTGCCACTGCTTCCAACACCGGCGGCATCGGTGCCACGGGCGGTGCGGCCACCAGTGGCGATGCCACCAGTACAGCCACCAGTGGCAATACCGAGATTGGTGCTTCGACGGCCACTGCCGGCAATGGCGCACAGGGCGGCACGGGCGGCAACAGCGGCAACGGCGGCACGGGCGGTAACGGTGGCGGCACCGGTGGCGCCGCAACGGCCCAAGCGGGCGCCGGCGGCAACGGCGGCAATGGCGGCATGGGTGGCACCAACACCGTCAATGCCGGCACCTTCAATCTGTCCAACACCATGACCAGCGTTGGCCAGATGGCTGCGGGCATCATGATGGTCAGCCAGAACAGCGGCATTTCGAGCCTGGTTCAGCAAAGCGTGAACGTCCAGGCCAACGTCAATGCAGGTCGCTGATGCCGAGGTGGCGTAACAGTGCAGGTGGCCCTGGCTGCAGGCAGGTGCAGGGTTTGCCGGTTATGCAGCGGCGCGCCGGCTGCGAAGCATCTGCAGTGCACCAGCGCGTCAGCCTGGTGGACACCGCACTGTGAACGACATGGGACAGGCCGCGACAGCTGCTTGTCCCGTGCAGGTCAAACATGAAAAACATGGAAAACATCATGCGTATGTTTATCTCCTTGCCGCGTCCTGTGCGGCCAGCGCACCTGCTGCCGATGCTGCTGGTCTGCAGCCTGAATTGCCCGCTTGCCATGGCACAGGCGCA
>JBPBPY010000027.1:0-11851 GCA_050954505.1 Janthinobacterium lividum | reverse complement strand
GTCGCGCACGATTCTTTTTTCCACCGTCTTGTCGGTGGCGACCCTGTCTTTATTGCTGGCTTGCCTTTGACCAGCACTGCAGAATCCATTGCACTTCAATACAGGATGTACTTGGCCAGCACCGCCTGCACGTCATAGATGTTCAAGTGTTTGGTAAATTGTTTCTGGATCGGCGTGGTCTGGCTGGAGATGTAGATCTTCAACTCCGCGTCCAGATCCAGATGTCCGGCGGTTTCAATGCTGAAGTGGGTAATGCTTTTGTACGGGATCGAATGGTATTCCACCTTCGAACCTGTGATGCCTTGTTTATTCACCAGGACCAGGCGTTTGTCGGTAAAGACAAAATAGTCGCGGATCATTTGATAAGCATGTTCGACCTTCTCGTGTTCAGTGAGGATATTGCCGAACTCCTGCCTGATCTTGTCGTTGTCGATCTTCGACGCATTGCCCAGTAGTCCACCGAACAGTCCCATTTCAGTCTCCCTTGATTGTCAGCGCAAACGTCCACCTGTCGATATTGCCATACTTCCGGAAATCATCATGTGTGCAACTTCAACTGGGCAGGAAATCCGCACGCTGGCTCGTTATACTGTGAATCCCGAAATGCAATGCGGATGGCGTTTTGCGCTTCTTCCACCCGAATTCATCCATTCACCACTCCCACCTTCATGATTGCCGAAAAAACATCGCTGATTTTCCTGCCGGGCCTGCTCAATGATGAAGCGCTTTGGGCGCTGCAGATCGTCGACCAGGCCGACATCGCAAATGCCAGCGTCGGCGACCTGACCCAGGATGACAGCATTGCCGGCATGGCCCGCCGTGTGTTGTCGCAGGCCCCGGACCGATTCGCGCTGGCGGCCTTGTCGATGGGCGGCTATGTGGCGTTTGAAATCATGCGCCAGGCGCCCGAGCGCGTGAGCCGGCTGGCACTGTTCGACACCAGCGCCGCCCCTGATGATGAAGAACGCAATGCACAGCGCCGGGCAAATATCGAATCGCTGAAATTCGGCCGCTTCGTCGGCGTCACCAACCGCTTGCTGCCGCGACTGATCCATTCATCGAAGCTTGGCACCAGCGTGGCAACCGTGGTGCAGGAGATGGCGCTGCGCATCGGTGGCGAGGCATTCATCCGCCAGCAGACCGCGATCCTCGAACGGCCCGATGCGCGAGCCTTGCTGGCGTCGATCAAGGTGCCAACGCTGGTTGCGGTGGGCGACTCGGATGTGATGACGCCGCCACCACACGCCCGCGAAATTCATCAGGGCATCCGCAATGCCACACTGCATGTCTTCAAGGATTGCGGCCATTTGCCGGCCTTGGAACTGCCTGGAGAAACCAGCACCCTGTTAAGGACATGGCTGCAGACACCCTGAAACGGTGGAACCAACGCTGCAGTCCCGACCACCCATGCTCCAGACCCGGGTACATCTTCGTTTCCCGGCATGCTCATGCCGCCACGCCGCTACGCCGTCAGGCCGCCAGGCCGCCACGTCATGGACCAGGCGCCGACAATGAACAAGGGAACATCGTGCCAGAGCGAATCAATCGATTGATCCAGACGGTTTTCCACCCGGGCGAGCAGCGCGCTGCTGTGCCGGCTGAAAAGCCATCGCCAGCCGCGCCAGGATCGGGTGCCCCATTGCCCAGTGCGGCACACCTGCGCCAGGCCGGCCGCGCCGGGCTGGCACGGCTGCTGGAAGAACGGTCCTCTTCCGGCAGGCAGAACGCCACATCGACCACGCCTGCACGAGGCGCGCATGCGCTGGAGGTAAAGCTGGCCGAAGTCAGATTGTCGAGCCGAAAACTGCAGCGGATCAAGGAAGAAGCGGTCGAGCGCTATGTGCGCTGGGACCGTGTTGCAGAACGCGTGCATACCGCCACTGCCGGCCATGTGAGGGAAGACCATTTCCTGATTGCCTTGCTGATGGATGGCGTGCAAAAACACCATGGCAAGCAACATCAGATTGCGGTGCTGTCGAATGAAGAGGCAGATCGCCTGTTTCGCGCCACGCTCGAGTCGGTGCTCGACAGGGTAGGGCCGAAACACAGGCTGCTGAGCCTGGACAGTCTGGCTGCGTTTCGCCCGGACATGCGCGCCACGCTGGAGGTCCTGTTCAAGCAATTCGACCGCACGCCGCAGTTGCGCGATATCGGCCATGCCTATCGTTCCAGGCTGTTGATCGACCCGCAGATCATCGATGGACTGGAACGGCAGGGCATCGATGTGGCCAATCCTTTGCTGGCATTTATCTTCGATGCCTCACCGACCGACCTCGGCGGC
The DNA here is from genome assembly GCA_050954505.1 of Janthinobacterium lividum. Taxonomy (GTDB): domain Bacteria; phylum Pseudomonadota; class Gammaproteobacteria; order Burkholderiales; family Burkholderiaceae_D; genus JAQGMO01. Next base: position 9,570 of record JBPBPY010000027.1, on the reverse strand, counting down.
TATGCGCACAAATTGGCCAAGGCGTGGGTGCAGGTCATGGAATCGAGCGGCCGTCGGGTGAACATCGATTTGATCGACGGCGTCAACGCGACCAGTTCCGGCCAGGCGATCGCTGACCGTGTGGTCAGGTTCGGCACGCATTCCAGCGAGGCCGGCAGGCTGCGCATGGCGCAATTCATGACGGCCTTGCATGAAGAGAACTTCGAGACCACCATGTTCAAGAATGGCTGTGCCTACCGCCAGCAAAGTGGTTACGCCATGCGCTACGAGATCAAAGGTGACCTCGGCATCGGCAAGGAAATGCTGCCGCGGATTTACCGGACCGTCGAAGAAGTGCTGGCGGCGGAAATCGGCCACGACGATCATTTTTTCGGTGGCAATGTATTTATTCAATTCCGCCGCGAAATGCGTCATTCCGATGCGCCGTCTTCGCAAGCGCGCCAGGAAGAGCGGATCAAGGCAATCCGTGCAAGATTGTCGGCGACGCTGGCCAAGGTCGACGACCTCGGCAGCAAGACGCCGCAGCAGGCAGTGCTGGCCATCGCCCAGTGCTACCTCGACTGCGAGTTCCTGCATCCGCTGCAAAATGGCAACTATCGCCTGTTCGGCCTGTTGCTGGTGAATCTGTTGCTGGCCAGGCGCGGTTTGCCACTGGCCGTGATCGAAGATCCGAATACCAGCGATGGCGCGTCCTACGAAGAAGTCGCGCAGATGATCGTCGCAGGCCAGGCCCGGATGGCGCAATGGTGCGCAGGGCGCGATCATTGAAGAGACCATGCACCTGTGCACGGATGCGATATTCAGGCGCCCGCCGCCCGCATCAAGCGGGCAACAGCTCGCGCTGAACGACGACACCCTTCGGCAACGGACTACTGCGCCGTCAGATCTTCCGGCTTGATCTTCGACTCCAGAGCCTTGCCCTTGCGCGCCCGTTTGCCGATGTGCGGCGCCAGCGTCGAGGCCGACAAAGGCAATTCCTGTGGCTTGGCGCCACGGCCCATGCCGGAAACCATCACGCCGCGCTGGCTGATCGGCTGTGCGGCCACCAGCTTTTCCCCCTTCTCGAGTTCCATCAGGATCACGCCGCGGCCGCCGGCCGAAAGTGTCTTGATTTCATCGAGACCAAACACCAGCAGCCGGGCTTTTTCCGAGACGCAGGCAATCGCACTGGCTGACTTCGGGATTTCGCGCGGCGCCAGTGGCTCGTCGCCGGCTTCCAGCGTCATGAATGATTTGCCATTCTTGTTACGGCTGTGCATGTCACCGGCACGGGTGGCAAAACCATAGGCTGCGGTGGAGGACATCAGCAACTGCGTATCGGCGGGTCCGACAAAGTAATGCAGCACGCGTGAGCCGGCTGCCAGGTCGAGCAATGTGGTGATCGGCACGCCATCGCCGCGCGCGCCGGGCAGGGCCGAGACCGGCACCGAGTAGACCCGGCCATTGGAGCCAAATGCCAGCACCGTGTCGATGGTGCGGCATTCATAGGCGTTGTACAAGCCATCACCGGCCTTGAAGGTGAACTGGGCGCGGTCGTGGCCATGGCCGCCGCGGGCGCGCACCCAGCCTTTTTGCGAAATCACCACGGTGACCGGTTCATCGATGAGTTTTTGCTCGGCCACCGCGCGGTCGGCGGCTTCGATCAGCGTGCGGCGTGGATCGCCGAACTGCTTCGAATCGGCTTCGATTTCCTTGATGATCAAACGCTTCATCGACGACGGGTTGTCGAGCAGGTCCAGCAGCGTGGTGCGCTCGGTGCGCAGTTCGGCCAGCTCTTGCTGGATCTTGATGGCTTCCAGGCGCGCCAGCTGGCGCAGGCGGATTTCCAGGATGTCCTCGGCCTGTCGGTCCGACAGCTTGAAGGCGGCCATCAGGGCTGGTTTTGGTTCATCCGCTTCGCGGATGATCTTGATCACCTTGTCGATATTGAGCAGCACCGCCTCGCGGCCTTCGAGGATGTGAATGCGGTCGTCGACCTTTTGCAGCTTGTATTGCGAACGCCGGGTCACGGTGGCAAAGCGGAAGCTGATCCATTCGTTGAGGATGTCGAGCAGCGCTTTCTGGCGTGGCCGGCCATCGCCGCCGATCATCACCAGGTTGACCGGTGCACTGTTTTCCAGCGACGTATGGGCCAGCAGCATGTTGGCGAATTCGGTCTGGTCCTGGTTCTTGGTCTTCGGTTCGAACACCAGGCGCACCGGCGCGTCGCGGCCCGATTCGTCGCGCACGGTGTCAAGCAAGGCCAGCACCGTCTGCTTTTGCGTGAGCTGTTCCGGTGAGAGCGCCTTCTTGCCCAGGCGAATCTTTGGATTGGTCAGCTCCTCGATTTCTTCCAGCACCTTTTGCGACGATGCGCCGGGCGGCAGTTCGGTGACCACCAGCTGCCACTGGCCACGCGCCATTTCTTCGATCTTCCAGCGCGCGCGCACCTTCAGGCTGCCGCGCCCGCTGGCATACAGGTCGGAGATTGCCGCTGCCGACGTGATCAGCTGGCCGCCACCCGGATAGTCGGGGCCGGGCACAATGGCCATCAGTTCGGCATGGGTGAGCTTGGGATTGCGGATCAATGCCACGGCGGCAGCGGCGACTTCGCGCAGGTTATGCGAAGGCATTTCGGTGGCCAGGCCGACCGCAATGCCGGAGGCGCCATTGAGCAGCGCAAACGGCAACCGCGCCGGCAGCAGTTTCGGTTCTTCGGTCGAACCGTCGTAATTGGGCTGGAAGTCCACCGTGCCCATGCCGATTTCATCGAGCAGCAATTTGGCAATCGGCGTCAGGCGCGCTTCGGTGTAGCGCATGGCCGCTGCGCCATCGCCATCACGTGAACCGAAATTGCCCTGGCCATCGACCAGTGGATAACGCAGCGAAAAGCCCTGGGCCATGCGCACCAGCGCGTCATATACCGACTGGTCGCCATGCGGATGCAGCTTGCCCAGCACGTCGCCCACCACGGCGGCGGACTTGCGCGGTTTGGCCGTGGCATTCAAACCCAGTTCATTCATTGCAAACAGGATGCGCCGCTGCACCGGCTTCTGGCCATCGCAGACATCGGGCAGGGCGCGGCCCTTGACGACGGAGATGGCGTAGTCGAGATAAGCACGCTCGGCAAAGGTTGCCAGCGTCAGCGTTTCGCCGCGCTCGGCCGGAGCTTCATCAAACAGGGTGGCTTGGTCAGTCATCAGGATTCAGGAAAAATTGCATGGTCGGATGGTAAATCGTGCGCGCGCCGCATTGGCTTGCCCACTGGCCCTCGGCATTGCCTGCCAGCTGGCCGGTTCGATCGGCCGAACCAGGGTGAGGTGCATGGCTTGGGCACTTCCACGAGACGACATGGGGCGGTCAGTCTGCATGCGCACTACTGGGTCAGCGACGGCATGTTGCGCCGCCCGGGTATGGTCATGAAGACCCGTTTGCCCGGGCTGTCTGCCGTGCCGGCGCTGCCGGCGCTGCTTGACACGGCCGGCCCGGACTTGGCAAGCGCGGGGGAATCCGGCTGATACAGCTGCTTGAAGGCGGTCACCAGCTTGACGTAGTTGCGCGTTTCTTCATACGGCGGCACGGTGTTGCGGTATTTCTGTACTGCGCCTTCGCCGGCATTGTAGGAGGCCAGCACCAGGTGCAGCTGGTCGGGAAACAGTTTTTCCAGGTCGCGCAGATAGCGCGCAGCCAGGCGGATATTGATTTTCGGATCGGTCAGTTTTTCCGCCACCGACTTCTTGCTGTCGGCAGCCAGTCCGTAGCGTTCGGCCGTGGCCGGCATCAATTGCATCAGGCCGACGGCGCCTTTCGGCGAGACTGCCATGGTATTGAAACCGGACTCGGCGGCCATCACCGCCTTGAGCAAGGCCGGGTCGACGGAGAAATCCCTGGCGGCACTGGAGAGCAGCAGTTCATATTTTTTCAATGCCGGATGAGCCGACAGATAGCGCGCCAGCGCGGGCTTGAGCGTGGTCTTGACGCCTGCGCCAGCGCCACCGGCCGTGCCAGGCGCACTGGCAGCCAGCGTGCTGGAATCGAAATTGTCGTCGCCGCGCAGATACAGCTGATAGCGCTCGTCGAGCTTTTCCATGGCAAAGTGCGGCGAACCCTGGGCATCGACATAGCCATACACATCGGCATGCGCCGCCGTTGCCGTGGCCCAGACGGCAACGGCAAACAGGGCAGGGCGCAGGCGGCGCAGCATCAGATATCCGCCTCGGCTTCGTTGCCGTGTTCCTCGATCCAGACACGCCGCGCGGCAGCCTCGCCTTTACCCATCAGCATGGTGAAGCGGGCGTCCGAAGCTGCCGGATTGAAATCATTGAAGGCCACCGGCAGCAGGCGCCGAGTATCGGGATTCATGGTGGTTTCCCACAGCTGTTCGGCATTCATTTCACCGAGGCCTTTGAAGCGCGAAATGCTCCAGCCGTTTTCCTTGACGCCATCCTTGCGCAGCTTGTCTTCGATGGCCTCGAGTTCGCCGGCATCGAGTGCATACATCTTTTGCACCGGCTTCTTGCCGCGCGCCGGCGCATCGACGCGAAACAGCGGCGGGCGCGCCACGCAGATGTGGCCCTGGTCGATCAGTTTCGGGAAGTGCTTCAAAAACAGCGTCAGCAACAGCACCTGGATGTGCGAGCCGTCCACATCTGCATCGGAAAGAATGCAGATGCGGCCGTAACGCAGGCCGGAGAGGTCGGGCGCATCATTGGCGCCATGCGGATCGACGCCGATGGCAACTGCAATGTCATGGATTTCATTGTTGGCAAACAGCCGGTCGCGCTCGGTTTCCCAGGAATTGAGGACCTTGCCGCGCAGCGGCAAAATGGCTTGGAATTCCTTGTCGCGGCCCATCTTCGCCGAACCGCCGGCCGAGTCGCCTTCGACCAGGAACAGTTCATTGCGCGAGACATCGCTGGATTCGCAATCGGTGAGCTTGCCGGGCAACACCGCCACACCGGAAGATTTTTTCTTTTCCACCTTTTGTGCCGAACGCAGGCGCGTCTGCGCCTGGCGAATCACCAGTTCCGCCAGCCGGCGGCCATAGTCTACATGCTGGTTGAGCCACAGCTCCAGTGGCGGGCGCGAGAAGCCTGCAACCAGGCGCACCGCATCGCGCGAATTCAGGCGTTCCTTGATCTGGCCCTGGAATTGCGGGTCGAGCACCTTGGCCGAGAGCACGAAGGAGACGCGTGCAAACACATCTTCGGGCAGCAGCTTGACGCCCTTGGGCAGCAGCGAATGCATTTCGACGAAGTTCTTCACCGCGCCGAACAAGCCTTCACGCAAGCCCGACTCATGGGTGCCGCCATTCGAGGTGGGAATCAGGTTGACATACGACTCGCGCACCACCGCGCCGTCTTCGGTCCATGCCACCACCCACTGGGCGCCTTCGCCTTCGGCAAAGCCGTCGGCATCGGCGCCGGCATACTGCTCGCCTTCGAACAGCGGAATCACGGTTTCGGCATTCGATGACTGCGCCAGCGCTTCGGTCAGGTAGCCGCGCAAGCCCTGTTCATACTGCCAGCTCTGGCTTTCGCCCGTCTTGCCATTGACCAGCGTGACTTTCACGCCGGGCAGCAGCACCGCTTTCGAACGCAGCAGGCGCTGCAGTTCGGCTTGCGGAATCAGTGGCGAGTCGAAATATTTGGCATCGGGCCAGGCCGTGACCCGGGTGCCGGACTTCTTGTCGCTGGCAACCGCTGGACGGGAAGCAAGTTTTTCCACCACGTCGCCATGGGCAAACGCCATCTGGTGGACTGCGCGGCCTTGCTCGTCGCGGCGCCAGACCGTGATCTCCAGGCGCGTCGAAAGCGCATTGGTGACCGAGACGCCCACCCCGTGCAAGCCGCCCGAAAATGCATAGGCGCCGCCGGCGCCCTTGTCGAATTTGCCGCCGGCATGCAGGCGCGTGAAGACGATTTCCACCGTCGGCACTTTTTCCTCGGGATGCAGGCCGACCGGAATGCCGCGGCCATCATCTTCGACGCTGACGCTGCCGTCGGCATTTTGCGTGACGATGATGTTGCGGCAATGGCCACCCAAGGCCTCATCGGAGGCATTGTCGATGACTTCCTGAATGATGTGCAGCGGGCTTTCGGTCCGCGTGTACATGCCGGGCCGTTGCTTGACCGGCTCCAGGCCCTTGAGCACGCGGATCGAGGCTTCGCTGTATTCGGGTATTGCGGATTTTTTGGTTGCCATGCAAAGTCGACGAATCGGGAAAAGTGGGGGTAGGCCGGAAAACGGCCGGCTCTACTGGTTGTTTATACAGCACATCTGCCTGCATTCTAACGAAAATGCGGCTGTTGCGGCAAACTTCAATAGTGCTATCTGGAATTATCAGGCGAAAAGCGCAGTGACTGTTGTCTGGCCACCCGGTTCTGGACTGCCAATAATGACTGCAAGCAGCATTATTAGCAATGGCACAAATTCACCAACTTATCTAAACAGGCGTGGTGGAATCTGGTGAAATGCGCGGAGCTCATTTCGGACACCTCATGAAACCACGCCCATTGAATGTTTTCGCCGTGCGCTTCATCGGATTCACGCCGGCCCAGATCGACATCATCGATCATACCTTGCGCAGCCGCGAAGGCAGCAGCAAGCCCTCCTACCAGCGCCTGGCCAAGGACAACCTGCAGGATCCCGACCTGTTCCTGATCGACGCCACCCAGGTGGTCGATGCCGCCGCCTTGCGTGGCATGGGTGTCAGCCCGGCACGCCCGGCGCTGCTGGTGGGCTCGGGCAAGGACCGGGCGCTGCCGGCACCGGTATTCCATGGCAGGCTCGATTCGCCCAGCCTGCTGCTGGGCCTGGACCGGGTGGTGAAGCAGCGTGGCGAAGTGCTGGCACGCTTGCCGGCTGCACCGCTGGTCAGCATTCCCGAACGGCGCCAGCGCGAACGTCTCGGCAGTGCGGCGGCCACCCGCCAGTTCGAACGCATACGGCGCACGCCACTGGGCGGCGGCATTCTGGTGGTGGAGGCCTCGCGCGAACTGGCTGACCATGTCGGCGCCATGCTGGCGGCCCGCCAGGTACCGGTCATGTGTGTGGCCAGCGAAGACGCCGCGTGCGAACACTGCCGCAGCCAACGCATTGCCCTGGTGGTCATCAACACCGCCACCGACGGCGTCGACGCCTATCGACTGTGTGCCGCAATCAAGGCGCTGATGGCGGCGCGCGTGAAGATCGTCTTCCTGCTGGACCCGATGTTCGATTACGACCCGCAGCCGGCCCGGCGTGCCGGCTGTGACGGTTTCCTGCAGACGCCGCTGACGCATGAAAGCGTGGCCTCGCTGCTCAAGCGATTCCTGCCCGGCGCCTTGGATGGCTGAAGCGGCTGAAGTGGCTGAAGCGGCCGATTCGGCTGATAGGACTGAAACGGCTGTAGCTGGTGAATGATCAGCAGCCGGCCAACCTGGCCGGCATGCCGCACAGCGGAAGTCTGCTGGCCGCACAAGCGATCGTAAAAGTTAAGCTGTGCTAATCAAGCTTTGACATGGCAATGAAGCACGGCATGATGCGACTTTTTTCCTTTTGAAAGCGATTTCGTCATGCAAGCAGTGCAGGGACAACACCGACCATACCATCAGCCGGCAGATGCTGCCGCCATCGATGCGCCGCAATTTCACCTCGAAGCGCTGCCGCCTGAATTGCAGCTACGCGTGGCACAGTTTGTCGGCATGCCGGAGATCGGTGCACTCAATCAAACCTCCACAGGGGTGGCGGCGCATACGCAACCGGAATTGATCAACCGCCAAAGCGCGCGACTGCATTTCAAGATGGAGCAATTCAGGTTTTCAGCTGCACGTGGCGGAATCATGGATTTCGATTTCGATTTGCCGATCAAGTTTCTGGCAGGCGCGGCGCCAACCAGTAAAAAAATTCCTGTTTCGGTAAATATATTCAAAACTTTCTGGGCCGCGATGGATACATTTCTTCCTCGCAGTACATGGGCATTCAAGCCGCATCGCGAGCTTAATTTCTCAATGCTGATTGAGTCATGTCTGGATAACATGTCCGCTGCCGACAAGGTTCCGGGCCAGCGGCGCGCGCTGCAAATGACGTTCTTTGCAGCGCTGCTGGGCGCGGAACGACCGCCCATCGCTATTACGGAATGCATGAATTTATGCCCATGTTTTCAGCAACCCGTCGCTGAAGAATTGCTGTGTGCCTTGATGCGCACAATTCGACTGGCGGCATTCACCGACAAGCCCACAGCGTTGCGCGAAGTTGCTTATCACTTTGAGTCGATTCCTTATTATCTGCGCAGCAAGTTGGCAACAGAGGCCTTTGCAATATGTGTTCGTGTATTAATCGGGCAACAGCAATTGAGGGCTTTTGCAAACCTCGCTGGCAAAACAGTGGGCGCACTGGCGGCGCCAGAGATCGTCTCATTGAAATTGCCCAGACGGCTGGCCATTACGCTGGCTGCGAGCGTGAAACAGATCCATGACGATCCTGAGCTTACCCATACCACCGCCGCGCAAATGCAGTCCTTGCTGGACCTCTGTCGCGGATTCGATCCGCACTGGCAGTCGGCATTGCGCCAGGCACTGGCCGCCAGCATCGACTTCATCGACGCCGACGGCACAGCGCTGCGCAGGTTCATCGGGCGCACCGGCACAATTTGATCTGCAGGCGCGGGATTCAGCGATCGAGCTTGAATTCCAGATGGCGTTTGACGGTGGCCCATTCGAGATTGGTAATGGAAAACACCACCGTGTCGCGGTACTGGCCGTCGACGCCGAGTTGGTGGTTGCGCAGGATGCCATCCTGCTTGGCCCCCAGCCGGGCGATGGCAGCGCGCGATTGCTGGTTGATCCAGTGCGTGCGCAGCTCCACGGCAATGCAGGCCAGCTGTTCGAACGCATGGCTTAGCAGCAGCTTCTTGCTTTCGGTATTGATGCCGGTGCGCTGGGCGCTGGCGGCATACCAGGTGTAGCCGATTTCCAGGCGCCGGTTGGCGCTGTCGATGTTGCAGTAGCGGCTGGTGCCAACCAGTCTGCCGCTTTGGTTGTCGCGGATGGCAAACGGCAGCGCCAGCCCCTGCTCCTGCTGCAGCAGGGCGGTGGTGATATAGGCGGCCATGGTGACCGGCGTGGGCACCGAGGTGTACCAGAGTTTCCATAACTGGCCGTCGCTGGCGGCGGCCACCAGATCGTCGTGATGGCTGCTTGCCAGCGGTTCAAGCGTGACAAGGGCGCCGCGCAGCGTGACAGCTTGGGTGAATGGCATGAAGTGAACTCCCGAATCGGACAATGAAGGCTCAACAATAAACTACTTTCACCGCCCGGTCGTTCTACAATAGCCGCGACGGCATGCGCCAATTCTTGAAAGTTCAATGAAAATATTCCTTCTTCGGGCCTGGGCCATGTGGCGGCGCTTTCGCCGTGGTGCGCCACACCAGCATGGCCGGGCGCACTACGAACCGCAGGTCGCCAGCCTGATGCGGCGTGCCGATCCGGCCGCACCGTGGAATGAACGTGCCAACTGGATGATCGATGTGGCCGACTGGGTGCGCTACGAGCCGCGCGTCTCGCTGATCGAAGAACCTGGCCAGCGCCGCCTGAAGCACCAGCGTACACG
>JBPBPY010000479.1:0-11913 GCA_050954505.1 Janthinobacterium lividum | reverse complement strand
CGCTCTTCTCACCATGCTTATCCTCTTTCGTCGAGGATAAAATTTTACATAAACTTTTCAATCGAATAACTATTTGCAGATTGAGGACACGCCCTAATTGACTCGAAAAAAGCTCTCAAGTTCAGCTCGACCGCAAGCGGTTTACCGAAGGAAGGTCACGCTGACCGTCAGTCCCGGGCCGTCGGGCCGTTCATCCAGGGCAATTGCTGCGCCATGCAGGCCGAGAATGTCGCGCACGATCGTCAGTCCCAGGCCGGCACCGGCGCTGTCGACCTGCTGGGCGCCGGCGCTGCGGTAGAAGGGCGCAAAGACTCGGGCGCGTTCAGCTTCGGCAATGCCGATGCCGCTGTCCTCGACCTGCAGCACAGCGCGCCCTGCACGGCTGCCGGAAGACGGCAGGTGGTGCCTGCCGGCAGGGTCGGCAGGCGCGTCGTTTCCCGCAATGACCCGCAGCACCACCTGGCCTCCGGCCGGCGTGTAGCGAATCGCATTGTCGAGCAGGTTGACAATCAGTTCATGCAACAGGAACGGATTGCCGGTGATGGCGACTTCGGCATCGGCCTCCAGCGAGAGATCGAGGTTTTTCTTCACTGCGGCAGGACCCAGCTCCAGCCCGGCCTGGCGCGCAATGGCGGTCAGCGAGACAGCGTCGAAGATGTTTTCCAGCGTGCCATGGCCGGCCCGTGCCAGGGTCAGCAGACGGTTGGCGAGATGCACCGTGGCGTCGGTGGTGGCGGCAATCGACTGCACCACCTGGCGCATGGCCACGACATCGTTTTCCCGCAATGCCATTTCAGACTGCATTTTCAACACCGTCAGCGGTGTGCGCAACTGATGGGAAGCATCGGCGATGAAACGGCTTTGTCCGCTGATCAAGTTCTGCAAGCGTCCCATGTAGCCGTTCATGGCCGCCACCAGCGGGCGCATTTCGCGGTGCACCAGTGCTTCGTCGAAATCGGACAGGTCGCCGGAGCTGCGCTGTTCGACATCGCGCTTCCAGCGCATCAGCGGGCGCAGGGCAAAGCGCACGGCAAACCAGGCCAGCAGCGCTGCTGCCACCACCAGTTCGGCCTGGGTCCACAGCGTGTCGAACAGGATCTGGTCCGACAGCGCGCGCCGCGCTTCGCGTGTCTCGCCGACCTGGATCAGCGCAATGCCGCGCCTGTTGTCGTCATACAGGGGCTGGTGCAGGGCCGCAATGCGCAGCGGCTGCTGGCGATAGGTGGCGTCATAGAACCGCACCAACGCCGGATAGGCTTGGGAGCGCGGCAGATCGGCCGGCGGCGTGGGCAGGTCGCCATAACCGGACACCAGCTCACCGTTGATGCCGGCAATGCGGTAATAAATCCGCCCCAGGGTGTCGGTTTCGAAGCTGTCGATGGCCAGATAGGGCACATCGGCCACCACGCGGCCGTCGCGAATCGACACCCGTTCGGCAATGGCACGGGCCGAGGCCAGCAGCGTGCGGTCGTAGGCAAAGTCGGCGGCCGCGAGCGCATTGCGGTACACCGAGACGGTATTGACCGCCACCAGCATGACCAGCGGCAGCAGCAGCCAGCGCAGCAGCTGGCTGCGCAAGGAACCCAGCGTGGCTGGGCCAGGTAAAACAGCGGGCGCGGCGGCGGATTCGTGCGCCTGGCTCATTGCGTGGCGCGGACTTCGAGCAGATAACCGAGCCCGCGCAGGGTCACGATGGCGGCGTCGCAGCCCTGCAATTTCTTGCGCAGCCGATGGATGTAGATTTCGATTGCATCGGGATTGACATCGTCGTCCACTGTGAAGACGGCATTGAACAGTTTTTCCTTTGCCACTGCCTTGCCGGCGCGGGTCATCAAGGGTTCGAGCACGCCCTGTTCACGCGGCGTCAGCGCCAGCGGCACGCCGGCAATTGCAAACATGCGCGAAACCGTATCGAAGCTGAGCGTGCCGCAGCTCAGGGTCAGCGCCTCATTGCCTTGGGCCCGGCGCAGCAAGGCCTTCACGCGGGCTTCCAGTTCGGCCAGTTCGAACGGCTTGGCCAGGTAATCGTCGGCACCGGAATTCAAACCCTGGACCCGTTCTGCCAGGCCGCCGCGCGCAGTGAGAATCATCACCGGGGTCTTGTCACCGCGCGCACGCATGCGTTTGAGGACTTCCATGCCATCCATCCTGGGCAGGGTCAGATCGAGAATCACCAGCGCATATTCCTGGGTGCGCAGCAGCGTGTCCGCGGTTGCGCCATCGGTGGCGGTTTCGACCACGAAGGCGGCATTGCCCAGGGCCCGTCCGACCAGGCGCGCCAGCTCCTGGTGATCTTCAACTAGTAGTAATCGCATGATGCTGCATCTTACCCGGATGCGCAGTGGGCGGCGCGGTAAGATTGGGCCATGAAACGTCTCCATTTTCCAGCCCTGCGCTGGCGCGGCAACGCCGCCATTGCCTGCGCCGCCGTCGCCGTCGCCGCTGCCGCTGCCATGGCAATCGGTCCTGCTGCCAGCGCCGCTGCACCGCTGACATGCATTGCCCCGTCCAAACCGGGCGGCGGCAATGATGTGGTCTGCGCGCTGTTGCGCAACTGGTTTGCCGGCCAGTCTGCGCCGCGCGCAGTGCACACCGAATTCATGCCGGGCGGCGTGGGTGCAGTGGCTTTTCATCTGGTGGTCACCCAGCGCCCGGCCGAGCGCGACACGCTGGTGGCGTTTTCCGGCGGCTCGCTGCTGAACCTGGCGCAGGGAAAATTTGGCGGTTACCAGATCGGCGATGTGCAATGGGTCGCTGCGCTGGGCACCGATTACGGCATGCTGGCCGTGCGCGCCGACTCGCCCTACCACACCCTGGCAGACTGGGTCAGGGCATGGAAACGCGCGCCGGCTGCCATGACCATTGCCACCAGCGGCACGGCGGGCAGCCAGGACTGGATCAAGATGGCCATCATTGCCAGGCGCGCCGGCATCAGCACCAAGGCAATCCACTATGTGGCCTTCGAAGGCGGCGGCGAATCGTTCGTCGCCATGCAGGCCGGTTATGTCGATGCCGTCTCGGGCGATGTCTCCGAAGTGGTGCCGCAGTTGCAGCACGGCGCCGTGCGGGTGCTGGCGGTGATGTCGCCGCAACGCCTGCCCGGCCTGCTGGCACAGGTGCCGACGGCGCGCGAACAGGGCTTCGACCTGGTCTGGCCGATCATGCGCGGGGTGTATCTGGGACCGGAGGTGCCAAAGGAGGATGTGCAGCGCTGGCGCCGCCTGTTCGATGCCATGCTGGCCGACCGCCGCTTTGCCGAATTGCGCCAGGCGGCATCGCTGTATCCGCTGAGCCTGACGGGCGCGCCGCTGCAGGATGAAATTCATCGCAGCGTCGAGCAATTCATGCGCCAGGCCAGGGAGTTTGGCGTCAGCCGTTGATCACAGGGGCGATGACGGCCGTGCAGCAATGCACGCGCGGCCAGCGAGCCCGCGTTCTGCCATTGCAGCCAGTGCAGCCGATGCAGGCTTGACGTCAGCCGGGCAAATTTTCGCTACACTTGAGGCAGCCGCACCGATCTGGCGGCATCATGTGGGCGCCTGCAGCCAGTGCTGCCGTGCGGCCTTTGCCAACCCTTTGCCAAACCGTCGCCAGGCCAGTCATCCCATGAAACCCGTCGCTCCCGGTACCGTCATCTTCCATCGCTATCGCGGCTATGGCGTCATCACGGCGGTCAACCTGACCACGGGCTGGATCTCGGCGCGCTTTGGCAATGAAGGCCGCACGCTGGACCTGAACCTGTCGTCCGACCATGTACAGCACGCCGATGGCGAAGCGATCCTGTTCCGCCTGGCGCCGCCGGACCGCATGCCGCAGGCAAGGTTGATGGCCATGATGCGCGAACTGCACCGCGCCGGCTACCAGCGCCTGTACCTGTACAGCTGGCCAAAACCGTCGGGGCTGCATTGGCGCTGGCATTTGTTTACCGGCCCGCGCAACTGGATGCAGCGGCCCTGGCGCGAAGGCTGGTACGGCTCGGGCGCCGACTACAGTGCCAACCCGGTGATGGGCTGGGGCGACGCGCCGGGCGCCTCGACGCAGGAGTTGTCGAGCGCGCTGGCAATGGCCGATCCGCAAGGACTGGCGCAGGCACTGGGCCGTGACGAAGACCATGCAGCCTGGTTCGAAACCATTTGCGCTGCCTTGCTGCCCGACTATACCTTCAGCCTGGGCTGGGATCATCGTCAAGGCAGCCAGCCCGACAGCTTGCCGGTGATTCCGGTGCGCCGCGGCGTGCCTGAGTATGCCGGTGCGCCATTGCCGTGGCCACCGGGCTGGTCCAAGCTCTGGAGCAGCGCCCACACGGGCGCCACCGGACTCCATCGCGCCGCAGCGACGCCGCGCAACGGCGAGCCATCGGACGCCGACCGTTTTTGACATGCGCTGACGCGCTCGGCGCTTTTGGCCGGTTGCCTGCGACTCAGCGCGGGCGGCTCAGTGCGTCTTCATTCAATACATTTTTTGGCGCACCGGCAGCAAAATCGACGATGTTCTGGAACGCCTGGCGGAAATACAGTTCGTAGCCATCCTTCTCCACATAACCCAGATGCGGTGTACACACCACATTGTCCATCTTCAGCAGCGCCGACTGCGGCGCCAGCGGTTCGGACTCGAATACATCGAGTGCAGCAAACCCGGGGCGTGCTGCCGCCAGTGCCGCTTCCAGGGCGCCGCTTTCAACCAGCTCGGCACGGCTGGTATTGACCAGCATTGCACTCGGCTTCATCAGCGCCAGGTCGGCGGCATGCACGGTGCCGCGGGTACTGTCGTTCAAGCGCAGGTGCAGCGACAGCACATCGGCTGCAGCAAAAAATGCCTGTTTCGATTGCGCCACCTGGCAGCCATCCTCGCGCGCCTTGTCGCGGCTCGCTTCACGTCCCCAGACCAGCACCTGCATGCCGAATGCGCGGCCATAGCCGGCAACCAGGCGGCCGATCTTGCCATATCCCCAGATGCCCAGCGTGCGGCCCTTGAGCGCCACGCCGATCCGGTTTTGCGCGGGATTGGCTGAAACCATCTGCCAGACGCCCTCCTTGAGACTGGCCGCATATTGCGGAATGCGCCGCTGCGCCGCCATGATCAAGGCCCAGGTCAGTTCGGCTGGCGCAGTCGGGTCGCCGCTGCCTTCGACAATGGCCACGCCGCCGGCGGTTGCAGCGGCCACATCGACATTGCCGCTGACCTTGCCGGTTTGCGAGATGAGCTTGAGCCTGGGCAGCTTTTCAAGCAGTGCCCTGGTCAGGCTGGTGCGTTCGCGGATCAGCACCACGGCGTCGAAGTCGGCCAGGCGTATGGCCAGCTGGCCGACACCACGCGCGCTGTTGTTGAAGATTTTTACCTCATGACCGGCCAGCAGCGCAAAGCAGTCGAGCTGGCGAACGCTGTCCTGATAATCGTCGAGTATGGCTATTTTCATATTATTGTCCAGTGTAGGTGCATCGGTGTTATCTTTGCCGGAGCAGTTGCCAGAACAGCACTACAGGCAATCATAATCCGTTGTGCCGGTCTTGGCAGCCTCGCATGCCGGATGCATTCCCGGCCATCAGCCCTGGCCGTATCCCGGCCAGCGTCCCGGGCCGCGCAGTATCGGGCCTTGCTGCAAACGGCAAGCGGCGTGTCGGCGCGGCCGCCACGCCGGTGGTAGCGCGCCCACACCTTGTTTCTGCCGCAGCGGCGCCTCGCGCCGGGCTTCGGGTTGATCCGGCGCGACAGTCCGGGGGGCGCAGCGGTGTACAATCGCCCCCTTGTTTTTAATAAGAATAACGAACATTCCATAAAGAATTCTTTAACAGGTACTGGAGGATATGACCATGAACCAACTTGCACAAGACACCGCGCTCGATATCAATGCGCCATCGTATGTCAAACAAAAGGCCTTGATCGCCTGGGTGGCGCAAATCGCCGAACTCACGCAACCGAAGGACATCTACTGGTGTGACGGCTCGAAGCAGGAGTATGACCGCCTGTGCGCGCAGATGGTTGCCGCCGGCACCATGAAAAAACTCAACGAAGCCAAGCGCCCGAACAGCTACCTGGCTTGTTCCGATCCAACCGACGTGGCGCGCGTGGAAGACCGCACCTTCATCTGCAGTGAAAAGAAGGAAGATGCGGGCCCGACCAACAACTGGATGGCGCCGGCGGAAATGCGCGGCGTCATGAACGGCCTGTTCGAAGGCTGCATGCGCGGACGCACCATGTATGTGGTGCCGTTTTCCATGGGGCCGCTGGGTTCGCCGATTGCCCACATCGGCATCGAACTGTCGGATTCGCCGTATGTCGCCGTCAACATGCGCATCATGACGCGCATGGGCCGCGCAGTGTATGACGTGCTGGGCAGCGATGGCGCATTCGTGCCTTGCGTGCACACCGTCGGCAGCCCGCTCGAAGAAGGCCAGGCCGATGTGGCATGGCCATGCAATGCCACCAAATACATCGTGCATTATCCCGAGACCCGCGAGATCTGGTCGTTTGGTTCGGGCTACGGCGGCAACGCGCTGCTGGGCAAGAAGTGCTTTGCGCTGCGCATCGCCTCGACCATGGGCCGCGAACAGGGCTGGCTGGCAGAACACATGCTGATCCTCGGCGTCGAATCACCGCAAGGCAAGAAGCACTATGTGGCGGCGGCATTTCCTTCCGCCTGCGGCAAGACCAACTTTGCCATGCTGATTCCGCCAGCGGCCTTCGATGGCTGGAAGGTCACCACGATCGGCGACGACATCGCCTGGATAAAGCCGGGTGCCGACGGCCGCCTGTATGCCATCAATCCCGAAGCCGGCTATTTTGGTGTTGCGCCAGGTACCAATACCCTGTCGAATTTCAACTGCATGGCATCGATGGCTTCCGACACCATCTTCACCAATGTCGGCCTGACCGACGATGGCGACGTCTGGTGGGAAGGCATGACCAAGGAAGCACCGGCGCACCTGATCGACTGGCAGGGCAAGGACTGGACGCCGGCCATCGGCAAGGAAACCGGACGCAAGGCGGCCCATCCGAATGCACGGTTTACCGTCAGCGCCACGCAAAACCCGGTGCTTGACGACGCCTGGGACGATCCTGCCGGCGTGCCAATCTCGGCATTCATCTTTGGCGGCCGCCGCTCCACCACGGTGCCGCTGGTAACCGAGGCGCGTGACTGGGTCGAAGGCGTCTACATGGCAGCGACCATGGGTTCGGAAACCACTGCAGCTGCCGCCGGCCAGCAAGGCATCGTGCGGCGCGATCCGTTCGCCATGCTGCCATTCATCGGCTACAACATGAGCGACTACTTCCAGCACTGGCTCGACCTCGGTGAAAAGATCAAGGCCAGCGGTGCCAAGGTGCCGGGCGTTTTCTGCGTCAACTGGTTCCGTACCGATGAACAGGGCAAGTTTGTCTGGCCAGGTTTCGGTGACAACATGCGCGTGCTGAAGTGGATGCTCGACCGTCTGGACGGCAAGGCAGGCGAGGGTGTCGAGCACCTGTTTGGCACTACCCCGCGTTATGAAGACCTGAACTGGGATGGCCTGGACTTCAGCCGCGAGCAGTATGAACGCATCACCTCGATCGACCAGGCCGCATGGACCGCCGAGCTGGCGCTGCATGATGAATTGTTCGAGCGCCTGCGCCACCACTTGCCTGAGCAGCTCAACACGGTCAAGGATTCATTGGGCAGGAAGCTGGCGGCCTGATTCAGGCTGCAGGATTGCGGATCAAAAATCCAGAAACCGGAAACCAGAGCAGTCCTGGATTGAATATCCAGGATGAAAAAAGCGCAGCGAATCATCGCTGCGCTTTTTTTGGCATTTTTTTCCAGGCAAGTTTGTCCAGCTGCCTGCTTTCATCCTGGTGTTTTGATCTCTCGCCCTGTGCGCTTTTTCCCGCTTCTTCAAGCAGATTTTTCATCTCGCCTGTTCCCCGTTTCAAAAACTCTTCACTCCCTGTACCCATAAACGGTAACGCTGGTCGCTGTCCGACAAGGCAGTTTCATTGCCAAGCTTGCGCGCCAGGCTGGCCTTGATCAGGAAGTTGTCGGGAATGACCCAGTTCAGGCTCAGGCCGAAGGCCGACAGATGACGCCGGTTCTCGCCTTCCAGGTAGGGATTGTGGTTGAGCTTGATGGCGCCGTAGTCGACGAAGCCACCTACCTGCAGCGAACCGGGGCCGGCAATCGGCACCGTGTAGCGCAACTCGCCGGTGATCAGCACGCCATCGTCGCCGGTCGCTTCGCCTTGTGGATAAGCACGTACGCCATCGGCTCCGCCCAGAGAAAACTTTTCCGATGAATCGAGATTCTTGCTGGCCAGCTGGCCATTTGCCAGCCCCAGCACCGACCAGGAGGTGGACACCGGCAAGATGCCGGAGAGCGAGTAAGCCACCTTGGTGAAACTGCCATGGCTGCGGGCCGTGGCATCATCGGTCAGGCGTGCTTCTTCGCTTTTGAGGTCGAGGTCGCCGATACTGAGCTGGCCGGCAGCGCTATAGCCGCCGCCATTGCCCAATGGACCGCTGGCCGACAGCGTGGCCGTCATCTGGCGCAGCGACTTCTTGTTGACCGCGTCGATCGAACCGATGCGGTCTTCCAGCGCCTTGCCTTCCAGCGCCAGCGTGCCCGACAGGTTGAAGCCGCGCGAGCGCACGAACGGATAATTCAGGAACACGCTGGCAGCGCGCGCCGTGCCGTTGGCATCGAGCGCTTCGAAATCACGACCCAGTTCATAGCGGCTGCTGGAGAGGCTGGCGCCGGCCACCAGACCGTCGGGACCAACCGGTACGCGATACACCAGCCGGCCATACAACAGCTTTTCATCCGAGGTCTGGGCCCGCATGCTGAGCTGGTCGCCAAGGCCGCCGGGGTTGTTGAGGTTGACGGTGGCGCCAAGCCGGTGTGCGCCGGTAAACCGGTTGCCGTAGTTGTCCACGTCGGCCGCGCCCGAGATCAGCGGCGCTGGTTCAACCGACACCACCATGTCGGTGCTGCCCACTGCTTCGCCAGGCTGCAATGCGGCACTGACCGAGCCGATGCCGGGCGTATCCTGCAACAGCAGCAAGCCGCGCTCGACGCTGGCGCCTTCCACCACGGCACCAGGCTCGACACGCAGCGCCTTGGCCTTCAAGCGCTCGTCACTGATGCTGGTGGAGTTCTTCAGCGACACATTGCCAATGCGTCCTTCCAGTACCGCGATCTCGACCACCCGGTCCTGCAGGGTCTGCACCGGAATGTAGGCGCGCGCCACCGGATAACCACGCTCGCGGTACAGCCGGGTGATGGCCTCGGCAGCTTCCTTGAGGTCGCCCAGCGTCAGAAAACGCGACAGCCAAGGCTCGACTGCGGCCTGCAATTCTTCCATCGGAATGGCACTGGCGCCGGTGACCTTGAAACCCTTGACAATGCCGATGCGGGTGGTATCGGGTGCCACCGTGGCACTGGGTTCGCCCGGCGCCGTCAGGCTCGGTGCCGGCGCCGGTGCCGACGGCTGCACCGGCAATGGCCGCTCGAGTTCGCGCAGGGTCTGGCCGGCGTCAGGGCGGGCTTGCGCAAAGGCGGCCGTGCAGCACAGGCAGGCGGCCAGGATCAGGGCGGCGGCAATGCACAGGCGGATATCGTCACGGCTGAAAAATTCGCGCAAGTGAGCGAATTCCCTGCTGCCGGGCCGGTCCCGAAAACCCGCGTCCTCCCTGCGCTCAACGGGCGAACGACGGGCTGCACCAGTGCCAGGGGCAGGGGTTTGATCGTCAAGCATGGCTGCTCTCCTGTTTACAATTTTTATGGCGTCAATTCAAGTTTTGACCGCAAATAATCAATGCTCGACGTTTGAAAATTCACCCATGAAATATATATTTGTGACAATAATGCGCAACAAGGATTAGCCCGTCCTAACATTCGCCACACGATTTTGGCGCTGAGGCGCCAACACGCTGGCGCAGCTTGCTGCTGGAACAACGCTGTTGCGTACCCGGCTGCGTACCCCGCTGCGTTACTTGCTGCGTTACTTGCTGCGTTACTTGCTGCGTTACTTGCTGCGTTACTTGCTGCGTTACTTGCTGCATTACTTGCTGCATTACTTGCTGCGCTGCGATCTGCCACGGTTTGACCAGCTGTCATGTACACCGGGCCATCGCCGGCCGCTGCCAAGGTATGGTCAGGGTCCGGCCTCGATTGGCAACCGCACACCGCGGTCGATGATGGAATACGCCGGCTGGCGCGAAGCATGGCCGCCGATGATGCCCATGGCCGGATAGGCCACCAGTTCCCGGTCGATGAACATGCCTTCTTCATCATCGGCATGTTCGATGTCGGCTGCGGCATCGTCGACTGCCTCCACGAGCGGTGCGGCGACGCCGGAAAAACCTACCGCCTTCCTGATCACCAGCTCGCCATTGACAAATGTGATCGCATAATTCCTCGCGCTCAAGCCGGATGGCTCGATGGTGTAGCGGCCTTCCCGGCTGGCGCCCTGCGCGGTGCCGCCATACCGCACCTGCCCGCTCAGCACCTCGTTGCCCTGGCCGGGCAGCAAGCCCGTGACGGTGAAACCATTGCCACCGGAATAGGGCGTGGTGCCGGCAAACCGGGTGTCACCATTGGCGCTCACCGTCAGCGCTCTGGGCGTGATGCGGGTGGCGGCACTTCGGAGCGGCCTTGGCGGCTGGATGAAATAATTTGCCGTGACATTTTGCGTGCCGGCGAAGATGGCTGGATTGGGGCCAATGGTCAGCGTGCGCAAGTCGTTGCTGTCGATGGTGACATCGGCACGGTCGAGCGACTGGCTGGCGCGCACCGTGTGGCCGGCAACCAGGTTGGAGGCATCGACCTCGGTACCGGCACTGGTGCTGCCGTCATAGACTTTCTGGATCGGCTTCGGTGTGAGCACGAGGTTGCGCGGATAGATCACCAGGCTGACTGTCTTGCCCAGTGTGGAACCGGTGATGTCATAGCCTTTTTGATTCGACCACAGCGACAGGTTGACGGCATACCTGCCGACATTGATGGCGGGGCCGCTGGTTTGCGCATCGAGGAAAATGTTTGGATCGAAGGCGAGGGCTGGGTCGACCACACCCTGCCTGGAAAACTTCAACACAGAACGCAACGCCGAAGGCACGGCGGCGTTGCTGCCGTTGTAGGTTTGCCGTAGCTGATCGTTGATCACCACACTGACAGGGCGAAGGAAATTTTTCAGCAGTGGCGCAGTGCGGCCCTGGTAGGTCAGCCAGGTGGACGCATCAAGCCCCAGCGTTGCCAGGCTTGCGGTCATGCCGGCACTGGTCAATCCCTTGAGCGCGGCGGCAGCAGTGCCACTGCCGAAGGCTTGCGCTGCAGTCGAACTCTGGGCATCCCAGAATGCGGCGCCTTCCCATAAGCCGAGATTGTTGATGCCGGCCAGGCCACCACGGCCACTGGCCGGACCGATGCGCGCACTCTTGCTGTAGACATTGCGCATCGTGCCGCTGTTTTCCCCGACCAGGCCACCGATGGATTCCTGTCCGCTGACCATCGAAGTGCTGTAGGAATTCTCCACTGCGAACTGGAAGCCGGCGGTGTTCTGGTTGCCGCCCACCAGGCCGCCGACGAAGCGCGTGCCGGTTACCGGTCCGGTGCTGTAGGAAGTGCGGATATCATCGAGATTGCGGCCCACCAGGCCGCCGGTGTAGACGCGGCCGATCACGGTTGCATCGCTCCAGGAATTTTCAACAGGGCCGCGCGTGCTGCCCACCAGCCCTCCGGTGGCGGCCACGCCACGCAAGGCATCGTAGTACTCGCCGTTGCCCGAACCGGTGACACTCGACCCCGCACCGGCGGCATTGGCGCTGCCGGTCACATAATCATTGCTGATGCGCATGGCAAAGTTTTCCCCGACCAGTGCACCGGTGGCGGCGCGTCCGCCGACGATGGTGGCATCGATCAGGCCAAGATTGGCAATACCATTGGTGATG
>JBPBPY010000469.1:0-11960 GCA_050954505.1 Janthinobacterium lividum | reverse complement strand
AAAAAATGACCTGGCCACGCGCTGGGGTGCCGACAATGTGATGGACCTGTCGACCGGCAAGCACATCCATGAAACACGCGAATGGATCATCCGCAATTCGCCGGTGCCGATCGGCACGGTGCCGATCTACCAGGCGCTGGAAAAGGTCAATGGCAAGGCCGAAGACCTGACCTGGGAAATCTATCGCGACACCCTGATCGAACAGGCCGAGCAGGGCGTCGATTACTTCACCATCCATGCCGGAGTGCTGCTGCGCTATGTGCCGATGACGGCCAGGCGCCTGACCGGCATCGTCTCGCGCGGCGGCTCGATCATGGCCAAGTGGTGCCTGGCCCATCATGAAGAGTCGTTCCTGTATACGCATTTCGAAGAGATCTGCCAGATCATGAAAGCCTATGACGTGTCGTTTTCGCTTGGGGATGGCTTGCGTCCCGGCTCGATCTTCGATGCCAACGATGAAGCCCAGCTTGGCGAACTCAAGACCCTGGGCGAACTCACGCAGATCGCCTGGAAACATGATGTGCAATGCATGATCGAAGGACCGGGCCATGTACCCATGCAGCTGATCAAGGAAAACATGGACCTGCAGCTGGAGCAGTGCCATGAAGCGCCGTTCTATACCCTGGGGCCGCTGACCACCGATATCGCGCCGGGCTATGACCACATCACCTCCGGCATTGGCGCCGCGCAGATCGGCTGGTATGGCACCGCCATGCTGTGCTACGTGACGCCGAAGGAACATCTGGGCTTGCCGAACAAGGACGATGTCAAGGATGGCATCATCACCTACAAGATCGCCGCCCATGCAGCCGATCTGGCCAAGGGGCATCCGGGAGCGCAGATCCGCGACAATGCCTTGTCGAAGGCGCGGTTTGAATTCCGCTGGGACGACCAGTTCAACATCGGCCTGGACCCTGACAAGGCGCGCGAATTCCATGATGAAACGCTGCCCAAGGATTCCGCCAAGGTGGCGCATTTCTGCTCCATGTGCGGCCCGCATTTCTGCTCGATGAAGATCACCCAGGAAGTGCGCGAGTACGCCGCCAACCAGGGCTTGAGCGAGATTGCCGCCCTCAAGCAGGGCATGCAGACCAAGGCGGTGGAATTCATCCGCGGCGGTGCGCAACTCTACAGCAAGAGCTGAACATGATCGAGATCGAACTCAATGGCGCACCCCATGCGCTGCCCCAGGGCGCCTGCCTGGCCGACCTGCTGACGACGCTCGAACTGGCTGGCCAGCCGCTGGCCGTGGCCATCAACCGCGAGGTGGTGCCACGCCAGCACTGGGCAGCGCGCACGCTGGCTGCACGTGACCGCGTTGATATCGTGCGCGCCATTGGCGGGGGCTGAAATGCTTTCCGACGCGGCTGCAACGCCGCCCGCTGGGCGATCGAGGAGGCGTACCCAGGCGCATGCAACGCTGCGCCTGGCACGCCAGGCAACGCTGTTGTCGATGCGGGCACGAACCGTGGCATTGCTTGCCAGGGCTGCCTGCCAATACAAATTCCAAGGACGAGATCATGAAGAGTACTGACATCCCGCTTCCGCAAGCGGCCGGCAATTCGATGCCCGGCGCTGCGGCACGCGACCCGATGCGCGCTTCCCTGTACGCAGGCGGCCGGATTGACAGCGCTGCGGCAAATCCGCGCGTAATGCCGCAAACCTTCCCGGTGCAAAGCAGTGAACGCCATGACGACGGATTGACGATTGCCGGCGTCACCTACGGTTCGCGTTTGCTGGTCGGCAGCGGCAAATACCGCGACCTTGAAGAAACCCGTTTGGCGACCGAAGCCAGCGGTGCCGACATCATCACGGTGGCGATACGGCGCGTAAACATCGGCCAGGACCCGCATGCGCCGAGCCTGCTCGATGCGGTGCCGCCGGCGCGCTATACCATCCTGCCCAACACGGCCGGCTGCTACAACGCCAACGATGCGGTCTACACCCTGCAACTGGCGCGCGAACTGTTGAATGGCCAAAAACTGGTCAAGCTAGAAGTGCTGGGCGATGAAGCAACGCTGTTTCCGAACATGCCTGAGACGCTCAAGGCTGCCGAGCTGCTGGTGCGCGATGGCTTCGATGTCATGGTGTACTGCAGCGATGACCCGATCCAGGCGCG
This sequence comes from Janthinobacterium lividum, assembly GCA_050954505.1. GTDB lineage: Bacteria > Pseudomonadota > Gammaproteobacteria > Burkholderiales > Burkholderiaceae_D > JAQGMO01. The sequence goes on along the minus strand of JBPBPY010000469.1, from coordinate 9,841 downwards.
CCTGCTGGAACAGATCGGCTGCGTGGCCGTGATGCCGCTGGCATCACTGATCGGCTCCGGCATGGGCATCCTCAATCCCTGGAACCTGTCGCTGATCATCGAACAAGCCAGTGTGCCGGTACTGGTCGATGCCGGCGTGGGTACGGCCTCGGACGCTGCCATTGCCATGGAACTGGGATGCGATGGCGTATTGATGAACAGCGCCATTGCCGGCGCCCGCGACCCGGTGCGCATGGCGCACGCCATGCGCCTGGCAGTGCAGGCGGGCCGCAATGCCTTCCTGGCCGGCCGCATGCCGCGCCGATTCGCAGCCCAGCCGTCGTCGCCGATGGCTGGACGCGCAACATGAGCGCGGCAGGCACGCGTGCAACGGTGCTGGTGTTCGGCGGCAGCGACCCCAGTGGCGGTGCCGGCATTGCCGCCGACATCGAAGCCATCGGCGCGCTCGGCGCCCATGCCCTGGCGGTCATCACCGCCTTGACGGTGCAGGACAACGACCGCGTCTTCAGTGTGCATCCGGTGGCCAGCACGCTGGTGCGCGATCAGGCTCAGGCACTGGTCGACAAGATGACGATTGCGGCGGTGAAGATCGGCGTGCTCGGCGACCTTGCCAATGCCATGGCGGTGGCCGAGATCGTGCGTGCGCTGCGCAAAGCAAATCCGCAATTGCCGGTGGTGCTGGACCCGGTGCTGGCCAGTGGCCATGGCGATGCACTGGCACGCGGCGATGCGGTGGCCGGCGTGGCAACGCTGCTGCCACTGGCCACATTGGTGACGCCGAATCTGCCGGAAGCCGCCGCCTTGTGCGCGCCAGCAGACCAGCCTGCAGCCCAGGCCGCCATGCTGCGCCAAAGCGGCTGCAGCAATGTGCTCATCAAGGGCGGGCATGCAGCAGGCAATGCACCACAGCTTGTCAACATCTGGTACGGGCGCGATCAGGCAGGTGGTCGATGGCACTGGCCGCGCCTGCCGGGCAGTTTCCATGGCAGCGGCTGTACCCTGGCGTCGGCCATTGCGGCACTGCTGGCGCAGGGCATGGCGATGCAGCCGGCGCTGGTGGTAGCGCAGTCCTATTGCCACGAAGCGCTCAAGGATGCCTACGCAATCGCTGCCGGGCAGCTGGTGCCGCAACGTTCGCTGTCAATGCCCCCGGCACCGATGGCGTTGAACACACCGATCATGCACGACTGCCAATACGGGCAGAAAATTTCCGAGGAAATGAAATGAAAGGCTTGTACCTGGTTACGCCCGATCTCGACGACACCGCACGACTCTGTGAGCACACCGAACAAGCCTTGCTGGGCGGTGCGGCGCTGCTGCAGTACCGCCACAAGATGGCCAGCCCGGCTCAGCGTCTTGAGCAGGCAGGCGCATTGCTGGCGCTTTGCCGGCGCCATGGCGTGCCATTGATCATCAATGACCATGTGGATCTGTGCCTGGCACTCGATGCCGATGGCATCCACGTCGGGGGCACGGACTTGAATGTCGCCACGGTGCGGGCGCTGGTCGGACCGCAGAAAATCGTTGGTGCGTCCTGTTATGGCAGCCTGGAGCTGGCCTGGAAGGCTGCCGAGGGCGGCGCCAGCTATATTGCCCTGGGCGGTTTCTATCCTTCGCGCGTGAAAAAATATCCTGTCACAACGCCGGTCCAACTCATCACCCAGGTGCAGCGCGAAATCGGTTTGCCGCTGGTCGTCATTGGCGGCATGACGGTGGACAATGCTGCCGTGCTGGTCGAGGCCGGCGCCGACATGGTGGCGGCCATCAGCAGCGTGTATGGCGCAGCTGACGTGTTGCACGCAGCACGCGAATTTGCCGGCTTGTTCGGCAACTGACGGCAACGACGGCAATCGACGAGAACTGACGGCAACCCAAAACCCAAGCATGCAATGCAATGCAATGCAATGCATGGTTGGGCCAGGGCCCGTTGCTGCCTTGCACCGGTCGGCTCATCCGCCAATGTTCAGGCTCAGGCAGCATGTCCTTCGGCTTGACGGCGCCGATACACGTCAAGCCGCTGGAACAGCGTGGCTTGACCAACGTCGTAGCTGTTGTCGCGGATCATGTACACATACGGCCCGACCCGTACCGTACCGGTTTTCCGGTCCTTGGCAAAGCTGCCCAGCTGGCAGTCGAAATTTTTCATTTCCCCGGCTTCCTCGACCTGCATCAATGCACCCAGTGACTTTCCCCAATGTACTGTGGAGACAGCGCTGTCGAGCCTGCGCGCACGAATCTCGATCTGGACTTCCTCATCAAGTTCATCCGGAATTGCCTTCGGCTTCATGACGATCAAACGTTCCTTCGGATTCTTGCTGGCCTTGATGTACTTGCCCTTGGCATTCGGCACCAGCGCAGCAAATTCCTGTACCTGATAACCGTCCTGCGATGGATGATGACTGGAAACGCGGACAAACCGCGTCCCATCGATGTTCAAAGCATTCCTGTTTTCAAACTGGTAGGACAGGCGTGCGGCGGCATGGGCATACACGCCATCGATGAATTTGCTGGCCAGGTCGATCATCACCACATCGCCCTCCTTGATCAGATTGATGCGTTTTTCGTAATACAGGCCCAAACCCAAGGGGACTTTCAAAGGCATGTCGAGCAGCAAGGGTTTATGAAAAAAGCCAAGGCCATCGCGATAGGCAGTCTCGCCGTGGGCCAGGATATACAGCATCAATTGCCCCTTGAATTCCCGGCCGTTGGAGGCGATGAATTCCAGTTGCACCGAACGCGGCTGCAACGCCAGGCCGGCGGCCAGGTGCTCGGCGCACATGATGGTGGCCTTCTTCGGAAACACATTCCTGGTGAGAAACTGGCGCACGAATTCATCGATGATTTCCAGGTAGGTCAGATTGTTCGGCGTATCGTTCTGATGGGTAAACAGCATGTCCTTGGGGGTCATGACACGGTCTTCCCCGACGCGCAGTGGCCCGAACAGGCTGCGTTGAAAATTCTTGTGGATGAATAAATCGATGTAGGGCAGCCAGGGGGCACGTTCCAGCCCATCGTTGCGCGGAATGCGGTCGAGCTTTTGCAGCCTTGCGCGCCTGAACCAGAAATGGACAAAACGCTCGACCTTGGCGTAATCGGCACGCAAGAGCTGATCGCCATTGCCCAGATCGACGGGCCGGCGCCGATGCGGCCGCTTTTCGATGTAGGCGTCATTGCACTGCTTGACATAGGAACGCATGGCCCGTGTCAATTCCTCGACTTCGTCTGGCGGGCATCCTGCCGCCTCGAGCGCTTCATGCAGTCTGCGCAAGCCGGCCGGGCGTTGAAACACGAACAGGTTGGCCTTCCTGGCCTCTACGGGGAAAAAGATGCGTTCGAAGCGCTGCGTCAGCAGGGCCTGGGCCTGCTGCAGCGGGACGGCATAATTGGCGGCGAGCGAGCGGCCTTTGGCAGTCGGCAAGCTGAGATCCTGGCCGTCGCCCTTGGGCAGGCTGCGGCATTTTCCAAAGACGCTGACGGGGTCGGCGCGGCTGTAGACGTCGTCGGCACAAAACTGCATGCCTGGAATGGCATTGAGTTGCCTGCCCAGGCAACGCAATACTTCGCGCGCTGCAATGCGCCGCCTGTCTTCGGAAAAAAACGGCAGACAATTTTTCAGTTTTTCCCCCACGCCGGCCTTGGCATACAACCAAATTTCACCCTGGTGTTGACCCTGTTTGACGACCCTGGCTTTGATCTGTGCGCCTTTTTTCGCATTCGTGACCACTGCAGTGATGTGATCGAGCTTGTTACCAAGGTGCATATTGCTGTTGATGTAAGTGCCTGGCATGAAATCGACTCCGCAGAATTGGGCATGGCAATTGGACCTCACTTAGTGACCCACGGCGACTTTTGGTTGCATGACTGTTTAAAAAAACAGCCTATATAATCACAGCATGCAAAATCTCTTACACAACCTGAACCCCGAACAACTCGCCGCCGTGACCCTGCCGGCGCAATCGGCGCTGATCCTGGCTGGCGCCGGTTCAGGAAAAACCCGCGTGCTGACCACGCGCATTGCCTGGCTGATCCAGACCGGACAGGTTGGTCCGGCCGGCCTGCTGGCAGTCACCTTCACCAACAAGGCCGCCAAGGAGATGCTGCATCGCCTGTCCACCATGATGCCCATCAGTACGCGCGGCATGTGGGTGGGCACCTTCCATGGCTTGTGCAACCGCTTGCTGCGTACGCACTACCGCGACGCCGCCTTGCCGCAAACCTTCCAGATCCTCGATTCGCAAGACCAGCTGTCGCTGATCAAACGGTTGTTGAAGTCGCTCAATGTCGACGATGAAAAGTACCCGGCGCGCAATCTGATGTACTTCATCAATGGCGCCAAGGACCAGGGCTTGCGCGCCGCCGATGTCGAAGCCCATGACGATTTCAACCGCCGCATGGTGGAACTGTACGAAGCCTACGAGCAGCAGTGCCAGCGCGAGGGTGTGGTCGACTTTGCCGAGCTGCTGTTGCGCACTTATGAACTGCTGGTGCGCAACCAGCCATTGCGCGAGCATTACCAGAACCGCTTCAAGCACATCCTGGTCGATGAGTTCCAGGATACCAATGACCTGCAATACAAATGGCTCAAGCTGCTGGCCGGCCCGAACAATGCCGTGTTTGCGGTGGGCGACGATGACCAGAGCATCTATGCCTTTCGCGGCGCCAATGTGGGCAACATGTCGGCCTTCGAGCGCGAGTTCCGGGTCCAGAACCTGATCAAGCTGGAACAGAACTACCGCTCGCACGGGCACATCCTCGACACCGCCAACACGCTCATTGCCAACAATACCAAGCGCCTGGGCAAGAACCTGCGCACCGACGCCGGCCATGGCGAGCCGGTGCGCATCTTCGAAGCCAGCAGCGACCTGCAGGAAGCGCAATGGATCATCGAGGAAGCCAAGAGCTTGATTGCCGAAGGGGCAGAGCGCAGCCAGATCGCCGTGCTGTACCGGTCGAACGCGCAGTCGCGCGTGATCGAGCATGCGCTGTTTTCGGCCGGCATTGCCTACAAGGTGTACGGCGGCCAGCGCTTTTTCGAACGCGCCGAAGTCAAGCATGCCATCGCCTACCTGCAATTGATGGACAATCCGCACAATGATTCGGCGTTCCTGCGGGTGGTGAACTTTCCCACCCGCGGCATCGGTGCGCGTTCCATCGAGCAGTTGCAGGATGCGGCGCGCCACTACAATATTTCCCTGTATGCCGCCGTTGCCTACGTCACCGGCAAGGCCGGCACTTCACTGGGTGGCTTTGTCAAGCTGGTCGAGGCAGCGCGCTTCGAGACCCAGCAGCTGGCATTGCCTGAAATGGTCAATGTGGTGCTCGACATGAGCGGCTTGCTGACCTTTTACCGCAACGAAAAGGAAGGCGCCGACCGCATCGAGAATCTGGAGCAGCTCGTCAGTGCCGCCACGCTGTTCGTCTCGGAAGAGGGGTTTGGTTTTGATGCGCCGGCGCAGCTGGGACCGCAAGCCCAGGCAGTTGCCGGTGCAGCCATCGTCGAGCAGGATGGGGTGGAAATCCTCGACGCCGACGTGCCACTGGCAACCATCATGTCGCCGCTGTCGGCGTTTCTTTCGCATGCCTCGCTGGAGGCCGGCGACAACCAGGCTCAGGCCGGGCAGGATGCCATGCAGCTCATGACAGTGCATTCTTCCAAGGGTCTGGAATTCGATGCCGTGTTCATCACCGGCCTGGAAGAGGGCTTGTTCCCACATGAGAACAGTGAAAAGGCCGACGACGGCACCCAGGAAGAGCGGCGCCTGATGTATGTCGCCATCACGCGTGCGCGCAAACGTCTGTACATGAGCTTTTCGCAAACCCGCATGCTGCACGGCCAGACCCGCTACAACCTCAAGTCGCGTTTTTTTGCCGAGTTGCCCGAACATACGCTCAAGTGGCTCACTCCCAAGGTGCAGCAGCATCACTGGTTTGCCGCCCAGCCCAAGGCAGCCTGGGAAGATGCCCTGGTTTCCGGCACCCATGCCGGTGGCACAGCGGGCAGCGGCGCCAACCAGCTGGCCATGACGATGGGGCGCAAGGAACTGGGCTGGCGCATCGGTGAATCGGTCAGCCACCAGAAATTCGGTGAGGGGGTGATCGTGAATATCGAAGGCGGTGGCGGCAATGCGCGCGCTCACATCAACTTCGGCAAGTTTGGCATGAAGCTGCTCGACTTGAGCATTGCCAAGCTTGATAAAGTCGCTTAGAAAGGGATGTCACAGGCGTCTGCAGGGTCAGGTTCCGATCTTGCAAACTCCCGATCCGGAAGCAGGTCCGGAGTCGGGCATTGCCGGAATCAGCCCAGTGCTGGAATACGCAGCATCTGGCCGGGATAAATGCGGTCAGGGCTGGTCAGCATCGGCTTGTTGGCTTCGAAGATCTGGTTGTACTTGTTGGCATCACCATAGACTTCGCGCGAGATTTTCGACAGCGTGTCGCCGCTTTCCACCGTGTAGTATTTCGCTTCGGCCGATGGTGCGGTCACTGTCATCTGGTCATTCACATGCGCAACGGCATGGATGTTACCTGCGCACAAAACGATCTTTTCGCGCGTTGCCTGGTCAGGTGCCTCGCCCTTGATGGTGGCCGTGCCCGAGGCACCGTCGAAACTCACCGCCAGGCCTTCGGCCTTCAGGTTTTGAGTACCGATATAGGTCATGATGGCTTTGCCGGCGGTTTCGTTCAAGGCTGCCACATCGGCAGCGCTGGGCACTGGTGCCGGTGCAGCCGGGCTGGCCGGTGCTGCTGCCTGCGGTTTGATATTGAAGAGTTTTTGGCCTGCATCCTGCACGAACGATAAAAGTCCCATGGTATTCCCCTGTGTCGGTGTGAACGTGGCGGCAAACAATCAGCTGATACATCGGGATGTAACAGGCTGTCAATTGCCGGAGTGTCATTCACAGTAACGCAGATCGACAGACGAATCTGTACGATGTCGCACATTGCCATAAAATTAAGATGCGCGGGATGGATCTTGCTTGCCGAACAATTCGACATAGGTGGCATAAAACGAGCAATACATCACCACCGTCAACAGCAACGAGATCGGCAACAGGATCAAACGGGCCAGAAATTGTTGCCCAGTCACAATGGCCAGCACCGCACTGATGATCACCGGCAGCACAATGCCCAGGGCGATCCAGCCCAGGCCGAACAGGATGAATGCTTTTTTCGCGCCGCGCACGGCGAAAAAACTGTAGAACATGGCGCGCCCCAGGCTCATGCCATGCCAGGTCACCAGCGGTGCGGCAAACCAGAACGCCATCGCTGCCGGTATGTACAGCAACGCTGCCAGCAACATGGCAAAACCCATGCTGGCACCGGCCTCGGTGCTGGCAGTCAGCGTTACGCGGCCGGTCATCAGGCGCCAGAACAGGCCGCCATCGACAAGGCTGGAAATGCCGATGGCCAGCAAGGCCGCCACCACATACAGGCTGCCAAGGATCAGCAATTTTTTCAAGGCAGGAGAGCGGAACCCGGTCAGCAGCAGATTCGGATAGACGCGTTTGTCCTGTTCGATATTGGCGCACGCCTGCATGAACGCCATGGAAAACACCGGCACCAGAATCAGGGGCAGCAACTGGCCCAGTACCGGAATCACGCCGCACAGGAACATCATCACCATGTAGCCGATGAACAGCGTGGAGAGTTCGGCCGGCTGCTTGCGAAACAGGGCAAAGCCGCGTTTGATCCACTGCCATCCGGTACGCGCAGGCAGATTATTCATTGGGGACCGCAGGCTGGTTGACCGGTGCCGCAGAAGCCGGCGCAGTGTGGCCGGTGCCTGCGCTCACGACAAGCGCAGGGATCGCGTCGGCATGCGCGATGCGCTGGCGCAGGATGCGTTCGAAATGGCCCGGGTCATGGGGCGTGAGCATTTGCGCATCGCGCGGCAGATGGAAGTCGTACAGGCGCGAGAGCCAGAAACGCAATGCAGCGGCGCGCAGCATGGTTGGCCAGGCTGCCTGCTCGCCGGCCGAGAACCTGCGCACGGCCTGGTAGGCGTCAAGCAGGGCGCGCACCCGTGCCGCATCGAGCGCGCCGCTGTCCAGATCGATGCACCAGTCATTGACGGTAACAGCGACATCAAACAGCCAGGTATCGTTGCCGGCAAAATAAAAGTCGAAAAAGCCGGTCAACTGCTCGCCATCAAACATGACATTGTTGCGAAACAGGTCGGCATGCACCGGTCCCTTGGGCAATTCACTGGCCATGGCGGTGGTGGCGAATGCTTCCTGCGTGCCCAATTCAGCGATCAGCAGTTCCTGTGCCGACTGGGACAGGTGCGGCAACACCACTGACGTGGTTGCGCGCCACCAGTCCAGGCCCCGCAGATTGGGCTGGCTCAGGCCGAAGTCGGCAGCTGCCAGATGCATGCGTGCCAGCATGGCACCGACCGCGCCACAATGCACCGGCTGGGGCGCCATCTGGCAAGCCCCTTCCAGCTTGCTGACGATGGCTGCCGGCTTGCCATGCAGGGTGTGCAGGATTTCCCTGCTGTGGCTGGCCAGCGGCGCCGGCACCAGCACGCCGCGCTCGGCGAGGTGGCGTATCAATTCAAGGTAGTAGGGCAGTTGTTCGAAAAGCAGGTTTTCAAACAGCGTCAGGACATATTCACCGCGGTCGGTGCCGATGAAGAAATTGCTGTTCTCGATACCCGAGGAAATGCCGGTGATGGACGTCACCGTGCCAATGGGAAATTGCCGGGCCCACAGGCTTAATTCGTCGAGACTGACCGGGGTAAAAACAGCCATGGAAATATCAGGTGTGAAGCAGCGGTGGAAAGAAGGGGCGCTGCATGATGGTCAGCGCCGTCGGCCTGGCAAATGGTAATCGCCGAGTGGGTCGCGGTTTCAGCGAATTTCTGGTGGCGGCGTGGCCGGCTGCTTTTCCAGTGCAGCTTTGGCCGCCGCTTTGCGCTTTTCTTCGCTGCTGCTCAAATTGAACTGCATGACTTTCCATTGCGCGCCGCGGTTGTTGCTGGCTTGCGCATCACCCGGGATCGAACTGCCGGCTGGCGTGTTGGGCTTGAGGATGTAGGTATTCTTGCCCCGGCTGACCTCGACTTCATTGACCTTGCCCTGCTGCCGGGTCTGGGTGATTTCCGTTTGCGGCACGCCGCCGCCTGGAATGGTGCTGTTGGGCTTTTCGCCTTCTTCCAGCTTTTGCAATTGCGGCGGTTCCTGGGCACTGGCGCCTGAAAACGGCAGGGCCGCACTGGCGGCAAGCGCTACGATGGTCCAGAATTTTGCGATGCGCATGATGGGTTGCTTTGACGGTGGTTGTTTGGACAAGCGGGCCGGGTGGAAAAGCTCGTGCCGAAACCGCCGGCGAGCCAACATCCGGGAGGATTTGATCCGGGCTTCATTGTAGCAAAATGCGCTGCAGCACCAATACAATCGCAATGCATTCGCAAGACCATCGCGCGCCAAGGCCTTGCCACAACGCCGGCATGGCAGACGCCCAAGGCCATGCTGCGCAGGCAATCTCTGCCATAATCGAGCCTGTTTTGCCGCCATGCGCTGCAGGTCCCTCAGGCTGCCTTGCCTTGCGATGCGTTTCAAGCTGGCCCGCATGTTGCGGCATGTTGTCTCGAGTTACGTATTTTATTCCGTGCCTTATTGGTTCCCTTATCCAGACCTACGATGAACAATACCTTGCTTCTGGTCGATGGCTCCAGCTATCTGTACCGCGCCTTCCATGCCATGCCCGACCTGCGCAACGCCAAAGGGGAACCAACCGGCGCCATCTACGGCATCATCAACATGCTGCGCCGCCTGCGCATGGATTATCCGGCCGCCTACATCGCCTGCATTTTCGACGCCAAGGGCAAGACCTTTCG
>JBPBPY010000456.1:0-11969 GCA_050954505.1 Janthinobacterium lividum | reverse complement strand
GCCGGTACCGATTGGCAGCATTTCCGCTATCAGGTAATGGAAACCACCATCCCGTTGCGTAACACGATCTGGCACCAATGATGGACGCCACGGAGAACGTCATGAAGTCTCATCGCACATCGATGGGCGGCCTCGACGGCAGCCATCGTCCCACCTGGTCCGATTACCGGCAACGCCCGCGCGGCATTTCCCTGTTTGTCGTTCTGGTGGCGCTGGTCATGCTTTCGCTGGCCGCCGTCGGCTTGATCCGCATGGTCGATACCGGTGCGCTGGTGGCCGGAAACCTGTCCTTCAAGCAAGCCACGACGCTGGCGGCCGATCGCGCCATGGAGCAGGCAATCGGCTGGCTCAATGCCAACGATACCGGCGGCCTGCTTTGGAACGACCAGCCTGCAGCAGGCTATTACGCTTCGGCCATGATGCCGCTGGACCTCAACGACAGCTGGCCGGCCGATGCCACGCGCAGCGTGCCGGACTGGAGTGCAAGCAACTGTGCGGGCATCAGCGTATTCCAGCATTGCCTGGTCACTGCCGCGTCGCCGGTCTCCCCGGCCAGCAGCACGGATGTGTCGACCCGGGTCTTGATCACCCGCATGTGCAGGCTGGCGGGCGATCCCGACATGGCGGGCAACAGTTGCATGCGCCCGGTCGCAACCATCGATACCAAGGCCGGCTACAAGGGAGCCCAGTCGTTGGGAGGCAAGTACGGAACGATGGCAGGTTCCAGTGCTGAATATGGCCCGTATTTCCGCATCGTGGTGCAGGCGCTTGGACCTCGCCAGACCGTCAGCCTGATCGAATCCACCGTTCATTTTCCGAAAGGAGTTGCCCCATGATGCCAGCCGTTGCCTGTGCCGCATCGACCCTCCTGCCGCTCCAGGCCTGTCGCCAAGCCTTGCGTCCGTATCGGCGGCGAGCGCTGCGGTCCGGCATTCTGCTGTGCGCAGCGCTGATGCCGGGGTTCATGGCCATGTGCAGCAGCAGGGTTTTGGGCGCGCCTCTGGCAATTGCCGACGAACCGCTGACGTCGGCTGTCAACCAGATCAAGCCGAACATTGCCCTCGTCATCGACGACTCCGGCTCGATGCAACACGCCTTCGTACCTGATGCTCCGGTGCCGCTGCCGGCCACGCAGCGCTGCTTTGGTGCCTACGCCGTCAATGCCCTGTTCTTCAATCCTGCAACGGTATATACGCCACCCTACAAGATCGATGGCGCACTGTATGAACGTGACCAGGTGCCGCGCTTTCCTGACGCACTTCTGACCGGCGCTTTGTATGACGGTTATTTCCCTCCCGGAAATCTGAGTTTCTACGTGAATGTTTCGAATGAATTCTACGACTTGTCCAGGCTTGCCCTGCTGCCCAGGGAACAGGCAGACCGCTTGCCAGCCAAGGCAGTGTGCAATGCCGGTGCCGGCTGCGCAGAAGAGCAGAAAATACGCTATTACTTTTCACGCAACAAGGTCAACCCCGCTTCGGCGATCTGCGAAGCCGATGAGCATTACGACATCGTGACCGATCCGGAAAAGCTTGGCGTGCCAGACCCGGTCACCGGTGCCTACGGCGCACTGGAAATTGCAAAAGGCAAAATCAATTACGCCAACTGGTTTTCCTACTATCGCAATCGTGGCTACATCATGAAGATGGCCGTCAGTGAAGCCTATCGCGACCTCGATCCCGACAGCTTCCGTGTCGGCTTATTCTTCATCAACAGCCAGACTTCCGGCGCCAACAAGGAAGTCGCCAGCAGCAATACCGATTTGCCCATTGCGGACTTCAACGACGTCAACCGCAGGAACTGGTATGAACGCCTGTACAGCTCGCGCCAGACGGGGTGGACCCCGTTGCGTGGGGCGCTCTCGCGTCTGGGGCGCATGTTTGCTGGCCAGGTTGCCGACAGCAGTGACGACGGCGCCCCGGCTGCCGGCATGGTCGATGGCAAGCCGGTTTCCACTTCCGGCAAGCCGCTGTTGCACTGGGACCCATTGCAATACTCTTGCCAGAAAAACCGCGTCATCCTGGCCACCGATGGATCCTGGAACAAGAATGCGGAAAATGCCGCGTATGGGCCGTTCGGCATCGATGGCGCACGCATTGGCGATCTCGACAGTGGCGCGGCCATCCCCATGCCATACCGGGACAGTCATGGCGACAAGGAAACCCTGGCAGACGTGGCATGGTACTTCCACAACACCGACCTGCGAACCACCCAGTGCACCAATACCATCGGCGCGACCACCTATGCCAACCTGTGCGCCAGACAAACCGTCAATGGCAAGGAAACCGGTGTGCGCATGACCACTTCCACCATCGGTCTCGGGGTCTCGGGACAGATTCCCTATTCGGAAGAGAAGGCCGGCGATCCCGCCTACCTCGCTTCGATTGACTGGCCACCCGTGGTATCGAACGAAGTCTATGTCGAAGACGATACCGGCAAGATCGACGATGTCTGGCATGCGGCCGTCAATGGCGGCGGCAATTACTACAATGTCAGCAACGCGCAGGTGCTCCAGGCCAGCCTGAAGAAAGAAATCGACAAGCCGGAACGGGTCACCGGTTCCGGCGCAGGACTGGCCGTATCGAGCAGCGTGCCCAGCAGCAGCGACCTGGCGTATGCCGTGTCCTATCAAAGCGGCCAATGGAGTGGCGACCTGCGCGCCTACCGCTTCGATGAAGCCAGTGCCTATTCGGCGCTTGCGCCAAAGGCGGCGTGGTCGGCACAGGCTTTGCTCACCGCTGCCCGCAATGCTGCACCGGGGTGGGCTGGCAGTCGCAAGGTCAAATATTTTTCCACCGCCGTGCCAGGCAACCTGCAGGACTTCGAGGCCAGCAAGATGGCACCGGAACAGGCACTGCTGTTCAAGGATTTCTGCAATGCCAGGCCGACGCCGGGACAATGCGGCAATGGCCTGGACAACCTCGACGCTGCCCAGCAGGCCAAAGCCAACGATCCTGCCAACCTGATTGCCTGGCTGCGCGGCGACCAGCGTGACGAAATCCGCCCGCGAGCAGCGGCCGACCTCGGCACACGTCCGAACGGACTGTATCGCACACGCAGCCATGTGTTGGGCGACATCGTCAACGCCACCCCGGTTTTTGCAGGTGGACCGCCGTTCAGCTACTCTTATGATCCAACCTATGGCGAATTCAAGAGTTTGAAAGCGGGGCGGCGCACCATGCTGTATGCCGGTGCCAACGATGGCATGCTCCACGCCTTCGATGCCAGCTCGGGAAACGAACAGTGGGCCTATGTACCGCAGGGGGTGATGGCCAACCTGAAGCTGCTCGCCGACCGCGATTACGACGCGCGCCACCAGTATTTTGTCGATGGCCGCGTGGTGCTGGGCGACGTCTGCAGCACCCTGGCAGTCGATCGCCGTGCCTGCGTGAGCAAGGATGGCTGGCGCTCGATCCTGGTGGGCGGCTTGAACAAGGGCGGCTGCTCCTACTATGCGCTGGACGTCACCGACCCGAATCAACCCAGAGGCCTGTGGGAATTTTCCAATGACAATCTGGGCTTGAGTTTCAGCGAGCCGATCATAGGCAAGCTCAAGGACGGCACCTGGGTGGTTGTGGTGGCTTCGGGGTACAACCAGCGCTACCGCAACGCGTCCACGCATTGTGGCGCCGATACGGCCCAACCAGCAGCGGCCGCGCCGCCCAGTGATGTTCCCGGCCCTGTGCCGCAACCGGCCGTCAACAAAAGCGATGGCTACGGTCATGTCTTTGTGCTCGATGCCATGACGGGCGCCTTGTTGCGTGACATGAAAACGCCGCTGGTCAGCGAACCAGGTGGACTGGTGCGCCTCAACGCCTGGTTCGAGATTCCAGACATCCCGGAAATCGAACGGCTGTATGGCGGCGACCTCGACGGCAATCTCTGGCGGTTTGAAATGGGCTCTATGTTCGACGCCAACCGCCCCCCGGTACGCCTGGCATCGTTGAAGGACGCCGATGGCAAGCCGCAGGCAATGACCACGACGCCGCTGCCGATTCGCGTCACAGGCAAAAGCGGCAGCTATCCGGTGGTGCTGGTGGGTACCGGCAAGTACATGGCGGTCGATGATGCGCCCGACCGGCAGCTGCAGACGGTGTATGCGATCAAGGACAATCCTGGCAAGCAGGCGCCGCTCAGAACGGCATCGCTGGGTACCGTCATCGATGTGGTGGCCAACAGCCGCAAGCCGGCCCTGGTACCAAGGTCGATCAGTGAACTCGGCCTGGACGCCGGCGGCAATCCGGCGCGCACGATCAAGGGGGATGCCATCGATTGGGACACCTCGGATGGCTGGTATATCGACCTGGCTGTCAATGGGCGCCAGGAGGGCGACCGCGTGAATGTCGACATGCAGGTGGTTGACCAGACCTTGATTTTTCTGGTCAACACACCGTCTCCCAACCTTTGCCGTGCCAGCGACGGCAGGGCTGCCTTGTATTACGTCGACATGGTCACCGGACTGCCTGTTCCAAAGGTGCGCGACAATGGCTCGCCAGGTAAATTTGTCTCGAATGACAATGCCGGCGTATTGTTGCCGAATGCAGGAATGGGTACCGGGTTTGCCGTCTTGCGCGGTGGTGATGGGGTCGACAAGGTGCAAGTGGTGCGCGACACGGGCGACGTGACCCCTGTCGTGCCACCGGCGGCACCTTCTTCGCTGTCCGGCACGATACGGCGCTCCGCATGGAAGGAGCTGGTTCAGTAGGATGATGCGTATTTCATTGCGTATTTGATTGCATAATGGGTGCGGTAAGGGGTGTGGCAAGGAATGCCGTAACACACGGATGGATCCGCCACGCCAGGTTGCGCCGGATTTGCCGCAGACTGGCGTGGCGGCCGGCAGATTTGCCATTGGTTTTTGCACGGTCGGTGCCATCCGTGTAGACTGGCCGGCATGATCCATTGCTTCCCATTCACCAGCCCGCCGCCATGCCAGACTTGACTGTTCCTGTTGCCGCCATCAGCAATGCACCTGTATCCACCAGCGCTGCGCAGTCCCATTGCACTGCAGCGCCGGTCCTGGCGCAGTCCCTGGTGCCGGCAACCGAGGGGCAATACCCGGCCGAAGCGCTGGAGCGTGAAGTCACCCGCCGCACCGCTGCATTGCGCAGCTTGCTGGGGCGCCGCGAGGCGCTGCATGAGGAAGAAAAGAGTGCCCTGGCGCGTGACCTGCACGCCGATCTCGGTGCTTCCTTGACGGCGCTGAACATGCATTTGGCCATCATGTTCAAGCAAATGCCCGATGAGGCCCGCCTGCACGACCGGGCTGCCGCGATCAAGGCCCTGACCAGTAACATTGCGCAATCAACACGCCGTTTGCAGGCCAGCCTGCGCCCTGACAAACTCGACAGTTTTGGCTTGAAAGTGGCGATCGCCGATCTGGCAACCGAATTTGCCAATTATTCCGGCCTCGAGTGCCAGGCGTCCATGCCCGATGAAGAGTTAAGTTATTCGCCCGAGGTCAGCATGGCACTGTTCCGGTTGGTGCAGGAGGCGCTCAACAATGTCTCGCGCCATGCCAAGGCCAGCAAGGTCGATATTGTCCTGGACGACAATGAAGATGAGATCATGCTCAGTGTGCGCGACAATGGCATCGGCATTGCGGCTGAAAAAATCGACATGGTAATGCGCCACGGCTTGCTGGCACTGCGCGAACGGGCCTTGTATCTGGGAGGAAGCTTGCGCATCATGAGTCCAGCCGGCGGGAATGCTGCGGGCACCGGCATTGTCATGCATCTCGATAAGAACAGGCTTGCTGAAATGGCAGACGAAGGGACGTCGAGTCCCTCGGAGATCAGTCGATCAGATTCTGCTTGATGGCGTAGTAGATGATGTCGGCATTGTTTTGCATGTTCATCTTTTCCAGCACGCGCGAGCGATAGGTACTGACGGTTTTCACGCTCAGGCACAATTCGTCGGCGATCTTGGTCACGCCATCGCCCTGGCCCAATTTATAGAAAATCTGGTATTCACGCGCCGACAGCATTTCATGCAAGGGCTTCTGGGTATCGGTTGTCGATGGATCGGCAGTCAACAATTCCGCCACTGCCGGACTGATGTACTTGTGACCGCGCAGGATGGTGTGGATGGCATTGACCAGTTCGGTCGCCAGGGCTTCCTTCTGCACATAACCGCTGGCACCGCTGCGCAGGATTTGCACAGCGTAGCGGTTTTCCGGATGCATGCTCAACATCAGGACCGGTAGATCCGGTTTTTCCCGCTTGATCTGCTTTAACACTTCAACGCCGCTCTTGTCGGGCATGGCAATGTCAAGCAATACGATATCCCACTCGCGGGCGCGGATCAGACGAATGGCCTCCTGCGCCGTGGCGGCTTCCCCTGCAATACGCATGTCGGGAATGTCGGCAATGAAATACTGGACGCCGGCTCGCACCACAGCATGATCGTCGACTACCAGGATATCTATCATGTTCTATAAGGTTTTTTGGTTGGTGTTCAGTTGGACAGGCTGGAAAAACCGCGGCAGTTCAGTGCATGGTTCGCCGACTTGCCGGTCATGACGTTCACTGCCGGGTATTTTAGCCTGATATTCGTTGAGCCGGTTGTACAGAGTTTTCAGGCTTACACCCAATACATCGGCTGTCTGGGTTTTGTTTCCACCACAATAATTCAGCGTCGCGCAGATCAGCTGCTGCTCGGCATCGGCAAGATTGCTGCCCAATGGCAGGTTGATGCTGTCACCATTCAAACGTGGCAAAACGGGTTTGATCGTGCCAGCGGCAGCGCCCAAATCAAGTTCCTCATCGGCAAGAATGTAGGCACGATGAACCAGGTTTTTCAACTCGCGCACATTTCCCGGCCAGCTATATTCTTGCATGAAGCGGCGTGATGCGCGCGAAAAGTGCTTGTCGGTCTGTTCTTCCTGGTTCAAGCGCTGCAGGAACAGGCCAGCCAGCAGGGCAATGTCACTGCCTCGTTCATGCAGGGAAGGCATGAACAATGGGAAAACAGCTAGCCGGTAATACAGGTCGGCACGCATCAAACCCGCTTCCACCGTAGTCATCGGGTCACGGTTGGTCGCCGCAACCACGCGCACCCGGACGGCGGTTTCATCGTCGGCACCGACACGGCAAAAACGACCATCCTCGAGGACACGCAACAATTTGACCTGCATGTCCATCGGCATTTCGGTCAGTTCGTCCAGGAACAGGGTACCGCCATCGGCGCGTTCGAAACAGCCCTTGTGGGTGCGCACAGCGCCGGTGAAGCTGCCGCGTTCATGGCCGAAAAGCTCGGCTTCGATCAACTGCGGCGAGACGGCCGCGCAATTGAGTGCAATGAAGGGTTTGTTTGCCACCCGGCTGCGGGCGTGGATTTCCCGCGCGACCAATTCCTTGCCCGTACCGCTGGCACCAGTGATCAAGACGCTGGCGCGGGTTGGTGCCACTTTGCGGATCATTGCAAACAGGCTACGCATTGGCGTTGACGCGCCATGCATGGCACCAAAGGCGGTTTCATCATGTTGGTGGCTCGGCAAATCAAGCTTGTCACCCTCCTCGGCGGCGGCGGGCATCGATGGGCGCAGCGCAATGACCGTTTGCATGTCGCCTGTGTGCAAGCCGACGACATTACCGCCTACCTTGAATGCATTGCTCATGAAGTTCTCCGGGTGGACGGGATTGAAATTTCTCTCGACTAATCTTTACAGATATGAAATTTTTTCAATAGCCGTGTTTCTCCGATTGTGGTGTAGGAGCTTGCTGACACCGGTAACACATCAAATCAGGGAATGACTTACCGCTCAGAACACCTCATGCTGCGTCACCGTACTTGCTGCCGTACGCGAAGCGCTTTTCAAGTACCGGAACATACTGCAAACCTCGTTGCAAGCTGGTTGACGCCTTGATCGAGCATCAGAGTGGGCCCCCTTTCAATTTGGTTGGTGTCTCAGGATCTTTTTTCGACAGGCTTTTGCTGTGCCGGCTCTTCGCTTCGGAACTCGAGGGGGAGGGCCGGTTGTGACTGTGATTGTGACTGTATTTACGCACCAGGAATCGGCCGCCGCTGCTGTTCTCGGTACTTTCAAGGAATAGTCCTGCTTGGGATTGCGTGCCTTGCGAAACCAGCAGGTTCAGGTTCAGGCTGTTGATGGTTGGTTTGTCGAATTCCTTGAAACCCTCGCTGCCGAACCAGGCACAGCCGGAAAACTTGAAGGTGGCGTTACTGGCCGGCTTGCTGCTGGCTTCGGTGAAGATCTTGCGTTCGGGATCGGCGACCACGGTCACCGCGCGCACATCGTCCGAACGCAGGGTAAAGCGCATTTTCAACTCGTTGCCCACCCGGCTCAGGTGAAACAGGCACTGCAGGGCGCCCATTTCCGGATAGATCGTGCGCCGGTCTTCGGTCTTGAGCGGAAACCTGGCGGTGAAATAGGCGGCACGCACATACAGCTCGATGTTTTCATTGGCAAGATAACTCACGCAGAACAACAGTTTCTGCTCCTGCTGGGTATATGGCGCGCCGGGCAGATGCTCGGGCAAGGCATAGGCGATGAATTGTTCGATTGAATTGATCTCGTCTTTTGGCCGACCTGGGTAGGCTGCCCAGATCCGGATGGCGTCGAAATTGTTGACAAATTCGTGGTACAGGAAGGAAGGGTAGGCCATGCCACACCAGTTACCTTCCTGCAGTTCACTGGTATTGGTGCCGTCGCTCGTGCTGGCCGTCATCGAACCGGGTGGGCCGCCCTCCAGCCAGGGCAGCACTTTTCTGCGGATGGTCTTTTCAAGATCGGCCGCTTTTCGGGCATCGCCATCGATTTCGACGGGAACCTTGTAGCAGCTGCGTTCGCGCGCCTGGGTATAGGCGTCACCGAGCAGAACGGCAAAAAAATTCTGTACCCGCAAACAGCTGTGTTTGAGCGCCGCCATCTTCGCCACTTCCGAATCCTTGTCCGTTGCCTGCTGCAGGAAGACCAGCACTTCGCGGTAGATCCTGGCAGCATCGCCGTTGTCGGGTGCCGGTGCTGGCTGGCTGGCACGCAGCGAAAAGCGCGACAGCGAATACGCCGAAGAGGTACTGTCATCGTTTGGCAGCGGCAGACTGGCCGCTGCCAGGGCGCCTTCCTCAAGACCCATGATGAAGGTTTGTATGATCTGGCGGTCGAGATGCGACTTGATGCCTTTTTGCGCAATATTTCTCGTCGCACGCTGGTAGGCTTCGCTAGCGCGAAATTCATCGATGAACTCACCCAGCATGATGCGTGCTTCCACCGGGACGGCCTGCAGCACAGTCATGCTCATTGTCCTGGTCCACAGTTCTTCGGTAAGCTCTTGCCAATGCTTGCCGGAGATGTACTCCGGCAGGAATCCGGCGCAGGCTGGCAATGCCAGCTTTTCAACGAATTGCTGCGTCGGTGCTTTGCCCATGCCGATCAGCGCCGCCGCCTCCTTCTTGCCCAGGGTGGCAATGCGTTGCCGGATTGCCTCCAGCATCCGGGCAACAAGCGGCGCACAGGCGCGACCCATGGCCTGGCGCCAGAGGGGCAGATGCACGCCATGGCGCCCGACCTGTTCGCGCACCATGGCGAAATCATTTTGATCGCACAGTTCATGCCGTAACTGGCCGAGGTTCTGGCGCCAGCGGGGCGGGCGTTGCACCCGCGCACGCGCGGCGCTCGGCACTCCCGGCGACGGCGTGCCGGAAGAAGAAGCGGTCGAACTATCTGCTGCGTCCCTGGTGGCAAACGGCCAGCGCAAGCGGATGCTGCCCGGCGTGATCGAAAAGCTGCTTTTTTTTGTCACGGGGGTACCCGGCCGGCTGCTGGACGAAGCCTCGTCCCGCGACCTGTCTTCAGGCTTTTTCTGCGGCGTCGTTTCCTGGGATGCGAGTAGGCTTTCCGCGTGATGCGGCGTGCCGCGTGATTCGTGCGTTGCCCCACGCTGCCCCGCCTGAGGCTCGTCACCGTGATCATGCGCCTTGCGCTGGTGGACCAGCGGTTTCCCGGGCGTCGGGTTGGCACTGGCGGTTTCGGAACTGCTGCTCGTGTGGAAAGATTCTTCCTGTCCTGGCGCCTGCGCAGGGCGGGCCGGCGTGCCACGTGCGACCATGTAGCTCATGAAACTCTCCTTGATTTGTGCTGTCCCGGGATAGCGCACCCGCTTTGAGTAACGCTTGCGCAGAATTTGTTCCCGGCAGACAGATGCGCTGCCCCGGCGTTGCTGCGCGCAATCAATCAAAGGCAATGTTGTAGAGCAGCGAAAGCACGCTGATCGCGCCAGCTTCTGCTTCCATCGTCAGACGGGGCGTGAGGGTATAACGCAACAACACGGCGCCAGCGGCACTCTGCAAACCCTGCTGGTAGCTGACATACAGCCTGGAAGAGAGTTTTTTTCCCAGCGTGATGACACGTTGCTGCAGCGTATCCTGGCTGGTGCCCAGCGACACCGTATCGAGCCCGAAGGCCGTTGCCAGCTGTGACTGCACACCCGCCGCCGCACCACCGGCCAGCAAGGATCCGGCTGCCGCCTGCAAGGCGGCCACGTCGCTGCCGCCGGCAGCATTGAGGCGGCTGCCCAGGACCAGCCAGGACAGTTTTTCCGCATCGGCCACGGTCGGCTCCGACACCAGCGTGATGCGCGGCGCCAGCACGGTACCGCGCACACTGACCCCGGCTTCGACTTCCTGGCCGCGCCGCATTGCCAGGATGTCGAGCGCCGGATTGTTCGGCGCGCCGGTAAAACGCAGCAAGCCCTGCTCGATGGCCAAGGCCCGTCCGTAGGCAGTGAAGGTGCCGCGGGCGACGTTGAGCGTGCCGGTGGCCGAAAGGTTTTCGCCGGCCGCCGAGAGCAGCCTGACCTCGCCCTTGAGCAGCGCGTCCAGGCCGCGGCCCTTGATGCTGACGCCTTCGCCAAGGCCAATGCGCACATCAATGGCTGCAGCCAGCCGGGCTGCAGCTTTCTTTTCGCGCCCGGCAATGATCACGTCGGCGGATAGCTCCGGCGCCCCTTCGCGGCCAATGTCGAGGAAACCCGACTCGACCATGAAACTGCCCTTGAGATTGGCCTTGCCCTGCTGCAGCACCTGCTGGTGGCACCCCCGATGGTCAGCTTGCGGTCCGGGCGGTCAAGCAGTGGGTAGTGGCTTGCCAGCAGGGCCAGCCGCGCCGATGGTTGTCCATTCGCCAGGTCGATCGGGCCGGTGACGCTCAACTGGCCTGCACCATTGGTGAATTCAAGCCGCTTGAGCAGCAGTTCCGTATCGCGGAAGCTGGCTTCCAGCATGCCGCCACGCAGGTCGATGCCGAGGTCGGCCAGGAACAGGCGCAGGCCGGCGCCATTGATCTGCCCGGCCAGGCGCGGCGTGGCCAGCGTACCGCCCACGGTGATGGCGCAGCGCACACTGCCTTCGGCAGTCAGGGAGGGCGAGAGCAGCGCGCCAGCCCAGGCGATACTGGGTACGTCGATATTGGCGCTGGCGGAAATGGCGGCATCGGGCGCCAGCGCAATGCCGGAGCCGCTGCCATTGCCCAAGGCCGCACTGCCAGCGAGGTCGATGTGGCCAAGCCGCTGGCCGTCCGCATTCACGCGCAATCCCAGCCTGCCGTCGCCGGCCTCGAGCATGGCTTCAAGTTTCGACAGACCGAGGGCCACCGGTGTATCGCCACGCATGGTGATGTCGCCTTGCAGGCGCCGCACGCTGGCACTGCCGCGAATGCCGCCGCCGGCCACATTGGCCAGCACCAGGTTCCATTGGCCATCAAGCACCAGGTCGCTATCGATCGGCAGGGCGGCGGGGTTGCTGGCGCTCTGGCCTGCAGCCGTGGCGCCGAGACCGGCCGCCGCCAGCGCAGTGCCGAGGTTGAAGTGTTCCAGGCGGCCGCGGGTGACGATGCGCTGCGGCTCGCGCAGGAAGTGGCTTACTTCCAGCAATGCCGTGCTGGAACGGTTGCGCAGCCGCTCCAGTGCAAACCGCTGCTGCGACACCAGCAGCGGCGCCGGTGCCGCCAG
>JBPBPY010000521.1:0-12073 GCA_050954505.1 Janthinobacterium lividum | reverse complement strand
GGTCGCCGGTGCGGTACAAGCGTGCACCAGGAAAGAAAGGATGGTCGACAAAGGCCTTCGCAGTGGTTGCCGCATCCTCCAGATAGCCGCGCCCGACACCGGCGCCGGCAATGCATATTTCACCCGGCACGCCCACCGGCAGCAACTGCAGGAACGCATCGAGCACGAACATCTGGGTGTTGGGGGTCGGCCTGCCGACCGGTACCGAGGCCAGCGCGGCGTACGGCGCAAGCGCCGCAGCATCCGGCAAAGCCAGCCAGGTGACATTGTCTGCACACTCGGCCGGGCCATAGATGTTGATCAGGGCAATGGCGGGAAAGCGGGCAAACCAGGCTGCAGCCACGCTGGGGGCCAGGGCTTCGCCAATCGACAACACCCAGCGCAGGGCCAGCGGCGCATCCGAAGGCGCCACCTCGCCAAGCTGGCGCAGCATGTTCGGCACCACCTGCAAAATGGTTACCTGCTGCGCCGACAAGGCGTCGTGCAGGCGCGCCGGGTCGTGTGCCACGTCGTCGGGCATGATGTGCACGCAGGCGCCAAGCAATGGCGCAGCAAGGAATTGCCATACCGAGATATCGAATGCCGGCGATGCGGTTTGCGCCACGCGGTCATGGGCGCCCAGGCCCAGCACCGGCAGCTTGCCATACAAATTGTTGAGCATGCCGCGCTGTTCGACCATGGCGCCTTTTGGCTGGCCGGTCGAACCCGACGTGAAGATCACGTATGCCAGATCGTCAGGGCCGCATGGCAACGCCGGCAGCGGCAATGCCGCAGCGGCTGCGTCTTCCTCGAGCCAGATCGCCTGCGCGTCCAGCACCACCGGCATGGTTTCCAGTCCACCGGTGAGTTGCGTGATCATGGCTGGTGTGAGCTGCGACACCAGCACCATGGGGATGCGGCCACGAACCAGGATTTCGCGCAGGCGCGTTGCTGGATGATTGACGTCCAGCGGCACATAGGCCGCACCCGCCTTGCAGATGGCCACCATCATGGCCAGATAGCACAGGTCGCGCGGACCGGCCACGCCGACCAGCACATTCGGTGCGGCGCCGGCGGCGCGCAATGCCTGCGCCAGGCGCGTGCTGCGCAGGTCGAGTTCAGCGTAGGTCAGGCGCTCGTCGAGGCAAACTGCAGCCACCCGCTGCGGGTGCAGTGCAACCTGCTGCGCAAACAAGGCTGCATACGACGACGAAAGCGGAAACGCGCAAGCGCTCTGGTTCAATTCTTCCAGCAGGAAATGGCGTTGCGCCGGCGTGATCAGCTCCAGCCGCGCCACCGGCACATGGGCGTTGTCCGTCTCGGCCAGTGCCGCCAGCAGGCAGCCGAAATTTTCTGCCATGCGTTCGATGGTGGCATGCTCGAACAGGTCGGTGCTGTATTCCAGCCGCGCGCGCAGGCCATCGCTGTCTTCCCACATTTCCAGCGACAGGTCGAATTTGGCCACCGGCAGGCGGACTTCCAGCGGCGCCTGTTCCAGGCCGGCAAACGGCGCGCGCATGGCGCCGCCCAGCGCCTCTTCATGCAGCGTAAACATGACCTGGAACAGCGGTGCATGGCTGAGGTCGCGCTCGATGCGCAAGGCCTCGACCAGCTGCTCGAAAGCGATATCCTGATTGGCATAGGCGGCCAGCGCCGTTTCCCTCATTTGGCGCAGGATATCGGCAAACACCATGCCTTCGGCAAAGCGCATGCGCAGCACCAGCAGATTGACGAAACAGCCGATCAAGCCATCGAGGGCAGCGTGCTGGCGGTTGGCAACCGGCACGCCGATGCAAATGTCATCCTGGCTGCTGTAGCGCGACAGCAGCGCGCCGAAGGCACTCAGAAGCGTCATGAACAAGGTTGCGTGCTGGCCGCGGCCGGCAGCGCGCAAGCCTTGAACCAGCGCGGCAGGCAACTGCCAGGAAAATGCCGCACCGTGATCGGTACGCGCTGCCGGCCTTGGATGATCCGTCGGCAGCAGCAGTGCCGGTGCCCCGGCCAGCTGGGCGCGCCAGTAATCGAGCTGCAGTTCCCACTGCGGCGTCTGGCGCAGCTGGCGCTGCCAGAGCGCGAAGTCGGCATATTGCGCGGGTAAGGCCGGCAGCGCCATCGGGGTGCCGGCCACATGGCAGTTGTAGGCAGCGGCAATGTCGCGCACCAGCACGCTCATCGACCAGCCGTCGGCAATGATGTGATGCAGGCTGACCACCAGCCAGTGTTCGCGCGCGCCCAATACCAGCAAACGGGTGCGCAGCAGCGGCGCGGCGCGCAAGTCGAAGGCCAGCATGGCGTCGTTTTGCGCCAGCTGTTGCGCCTGCGTCTGGCGCAGCGGCATTGGCAGCGTCGACAGATCGGTGACAGTCAGGCAGACGTGGGCCTGTGGCTTGACGATCTGCACCGCGCTGTCGCCAGCCATGTCGAACACCGTGCGCAGCATGTCATGGCGCTGCACCACGGTATTGATGGCCGCCTCCAGCGCCACAGCGTCGAGCTTGCCGCTCAGACGCAAGCCACCGGCCATGTTGTAGGTTACGCCGTGCGGTTCAAGGCGGTCGAGAAACCACAGCCGCTGCTGGGCGAACGAAAGCGGCAGTGGCGACTGGCGATCGGCGCGGCGCAGCGCCGGCAGCATTTCTGCTTCTGGCGCCGCATTGGCTGACGCGCAATCAGCCCGCTCGCGCCGGGCATCGATGGTTTGCGCCATCTGTTCCAGGCGGGGCGCCTCGAACACCGCGCGCAGCGGCAATTCGATGCCGGCCTGCTGGCGCAATTGCGCCAGCAGGCGCACCGCCAGCAGCGAGTGTCCGCCCAGATCGAAAAAATGGTCTTGCCGGCTGATCGGCACCGTGTCGTCCAGACCCAGCAGAGCGCGCCAGAGCGTGGCCAGCAGCTTTTGCGTGGCATCCATCGGCGAGCTGCGGGCGGGTGGCGCCATGGCGAGGCGGGGCGCCGGCAAGGCGCGGCGATCGATCTTGCCATTGCGCGAGAGCGGCATGCTGGCCAGGCAGATCACATGGTCGGGCACATACTGCTGCGGCAGCCGGTCGGCCAGCGCCTGCTTGAATGATGTACTGCAGAACGTACTACGGAATGTACTGCGCACGGCAGTGCCTGCATCAGGATCGGCATCGGCATCAGCATCGGCCATGCCGCCCTGCATCTGCGGCGCCACTGCGCCAGCCATCGGGGCCGGCTCTTCGCGCAACACGACATAGGCCACCAGGCGTTTGCCATGGCCGTCGTCATCGCGCGCCACCACCACCGCTTCGCGCACCCCGTCGTGGGACAGCAAGGCTGCCTCGACCTCACCGAGTTCGATGCGCACGCCACGTATCTTCACCTGGTCGTCATCGCGGCCCAGATAATCGATTGCGCCATCGCTGCGCCAGCATGCCAGGTCGCCACTGTCGTACAGACGCGTGCCGGGGGCGCCGAACGGGTTGGGCACGAAGCGTTCGGCCGTCAGCGCGGGGCGCCGGTGGTAGCCGCGTGCCAGCTGCACACCGCCAATGTAAAGCTTGCCAGGCGTGCCGACCGGCACCGGGCGCATGGCTTCATCGAGCAGGTAGATCTGGGTATTGGCGATCGGCCGGCCGATGGGCACCGAGCTGGCACCGTCATCCTGGCATTCCCAGGCCGTCACATCGATCGCAGC
Organism: Janthinobacterium lividum; assembly: GCA_050954505.1. Classification (GTDB taxonomy): domain Bacteria; phylum Pseudomonadota; class Gammaproteobacteria; order Burkholderiales; family Burkholderiaceae_D; genus JAQGMO01. The sequence continues at coordinate 8,436 of JBPBPY010000521.1, read as the reverse complement.
CTCGGTCGGCCCATAGAGGTTGAACAGCCGTGCGCTGCTCTGGCGCAGGAAGCGCCGGGCCAACTCGCCCGACAGCGCCTCGCCGCTGGCAAACACCTGGCGCAGGGCCGGCTTGTCCTGCAAGCCGCCGTGTTCGATAAAAGCGGCCAGCATGGAAGGCACGAAATGCATTGTGGTGACGGCTTCGCGCGCCATGATTGCCGACAGCCGTGCCGGGTCCTGGTGGTCGCCTGGCCTGGCCACGACCAGCGTGGCGCCAGCCATCAAAGGCCAGAAGTATTCCCATACCGAGACATCGAAGCCGATCGGCGTTTTCTGCAGTACGCGGTCGCGTGCCGTGAGCGCATGGCTGTGCTGCATCCATTGCAGGCGGTTGGCCAGGGCCGCGTGGCTGATGCCGGCGCCCTTGGGCTTGCCGGTCGAACCGGAGGTGTACATCATGTAGGCCAGTTGACCTGTGCCGATGTCCAGCGCCGGGTTGGTGTCGGCAAATCCTTGCAGCGCCGGCAGATCGAGGGGCAGATGCCGGCACGCGCTGGCCTGCAAGCCACTGGCAAGCCACAGTTGCGATGGCGCCAGCACCCAGCGTGCGCCCGAGTCCTGCAGCATGAAGGCCAGCCGCTCGGCTGGATTGTCGGGGTCCAGCGGCACATAGGCTGCGCCCGCCTTCATGATTGCCAGCAAACCGGCGACCTGCTCCACCGAACGCGCGGCATGAATGCACACCAGTTCATCGGGCAGTACGCCGGCCTGGATCAAGCTGTTGGCCAAGCGGTTGGCAAGCTGGTTAAGGCCGTGATAGGTATGGTGCTCGGCTTCCCATACCAGCGCAATGGCAAGCGGTGTGCGGCGCACCTGATGTTCGAACTGCTGGAATACCGGCTCCAGGCTGCCATGGTCGATTGCAGTACGGTTGAAGTCGATGGTCACCTGGCGCAGTTCGGCATCCGTCAGCAGTGGCAAGCTGCTGATGGCGGCCAGGGGCGTAGCCAAGGCAGTGTCGAGCAAATGGCGCAGGCGCTGCTGCAGGGCGGCGATTTCCGCGACATCGAAACAAGCCTGGTTGAAGACGAAATCGACCAGCACATCCTGATCGGGCCGGAATTCGCGCACATACAGCATCAGGGGCGTACTCTGGTAGCCAGTCGTCAGCGCCGTGGCAACGCCGGATGCCTGGCCATAGCCCACGCCATGGTCATGGCGTTCATAGGACAGCCCGATGTCGAATAGCGCACGGTGCGCGCCGTCTGCAGCACTGAACTGTTCGTTGAGTGCCTGTATCGGGTAGCGCTGATGGCGGTAATCCTGCCTGAGCGTGCTGGCAATGCCGCGCAGCAATTCGGCAAAGTTCAGCCCACCGTCAAAACGCAGGCGCGCCGCCGTCATGCCGACAAACGTGCCCGCCGTGGCCTTGAACGCCGCATTGCCCCGGTTCTGCACCGGCAGACCGACCACCAGTTCGCGCTGCTGCGGGCCTGCGCTCTGGTCCGGCTGGTGAAACGGCCGGGTGAAATGGACATGCAGTGCCGCCAGGATGGCATGAAAAGCGCCGGCGCCCTGCGTGTGGGCGAGCTGGCCGAGCTGGTTGTACCAGTGGCGCGGCAGCACCATGGTGCTGGTCTGGCTGCGCCCTGCTGCGCCAGCGTGGCCCGTGGCGGTTTGCCCGCGATGGCGCGGCGCAAACAGCTTTTCGACCGGGGCTTCGAATTTTTGTCGCCAGTAGTCAGCTTGCCGGGCGAAGGCGGGCGAGCCGAGATAAGCCTGGTCATCGGCGGCAAAGACACGATAGGAGGGCGCGGCCATGTCCGGCGCCGTGCCGGCCAGCAGCGCACTGTAGAGCGCCGCATGCGAGCGCGCCAGCAAGGCAATGGCCCAGCCGTCGGCAATGAGGTGGTGGTAGCAGACGAACACATGGCTTTCATCCTGGCCCAGCTGCAGCAGGGCAAAGCGGCACAGCATGCCACCGTCAAGCACGAAAGGCCGGGCAAACTCCTGCTCCATCCAGGCCAGCGCTGCGGCGTGCGGCATGGGTGCCGAGGAAAAATCGAGCACGCCGATTTCCGGCAGCCGTGCGTCTGCATGGTATTGCTGCGGCAAGCCATCATCCTGCCGCCTGGCCTGGCCATCGCCTTCGGCGTCTGCCACCAGCACGGTGCGCAGTACGTCATGTTTTTGCACCAGCAATTCGGTAGCCTGGACAAACAGCTGGCCATCCATCGGGCCGCACAAATGCATGTAGCCACCGATGTTGTAGACCGGTGCATCGCCATGCAGCATCTGGTCGAACCAGATCTGGCGCTGCGGCGAGGTCAGGGGAAACGGCGTATTGCTCATTGGGCCGGCGTCAGCGCCTGCGAATGCGACCAGGATTGGTCTTGCGTCATTACCCGGCGCAGGCTCAAGGGCCGCATGTCGGTCCAGACCGCGCGAATCCAGGCCAGGCATTCACTTTTGCCATCGGCAAAGCCGGCATCGCGCCAGCCAGGTGCATTGGCCATGCCGCACAGCCAGACCGAGTATTGTTCCTCGTGATTGACGACCACCTTGTAGCGCGCGCAGTTGCCGGCATTGATGGGCGACGAGGTGGACGACAAATGAGCAGAATTCATGATATTTCCTGTTTCAGCGTTACGATCATTTTTCGGGAATCGACCTGTCCAGGCTGTTTCTGGACCATGGCGTGCTTTTCCCCGTGCATGGAGTCGTACTCTACGGGCCGGATGTTTCACTGCCATGACAAGAACGGCAATAAAACAAACTTGGAACTAATCGCGGAGTCGCACCACCTATAGCTATGTTGCAAAAGTTGCCAGGGTTTGCGCAGGCTCCCGTAAGCCTGCGGCGAACGCGCAGAGTGCGGCGCGCCGGCCTTGTCAGTGATCTATGCATCGGCAACGTTGCGGCCTTGCCTGCGCTGGCGCCTTGGACCGGTCCGGGTTCCGATGGACGCTGCAAACCAATATCGATTACTGGGAAACATGAAAGATTTATTCACACCGCTGATCCAGGGCCTGTGCAGCATCTACAAGCTGGATGTGCGTCATGTCCTGGCCGGCAAGACCATTGAAATCCAGGGTGTGCGCTTTTTCCTGCGCCACCATCAGGAAGAGCTTTCCACGCTGGTGCTGCTGTATTGCGATTTCGGTGCGCTGCCACAGGAACATGAAACCGCGCTGTACCGGATGATGCTGCAATCGAACCTGCAGTCGTTTACCGGCGAGGGCGAAGCCTATTCGCTTACGCCCGACAATCATGTGGTGTTCGTGCGCAGCTTTTCACTTGAAATGATCACCCCGGCACTGCTCTCGGCCCACATGGCGCTGATCAGCATGCGCGCGCAGAACTGGCTGGACGAAGCGCTGGCCCAATTGGGCCTGGCAGAGCCGGCTGTAAATGGAGGCGTCAATGGATGAGATCGGCCGCTCCAGTACCGCGCTGACCAGGATCGAACCATCGCCGCGGGAAAGCATGCGCCGCGTGGCACCGCAGGCGCATCGTGATGCACCGATGTCGGTCACCGAGCGCACTGTCGCCATGGGCGCAGTGATCCTGCGCGGACTGTTCATTGCCCTGTCGTCGACGGCTGGCGCCATTGGCACCCAGAAAATCGCCCTGGCAGCCACCACCAATCCGTTGTGGGTCAGCCTGTCGCGAGAACTCGGCACAGCGACCATGAAGATCTTGCTGACCAATTCGCTCGAACGCATCGGCCCCGGCATCGAGCTGCCGAAGTCGAAACGCAACCGCATCTACTCCAGCCCGGAGTTTCGCGCCAAGCTGGTCAAAAGCGTGCTCGAGGCGGGTTTGTATCTGGTTGCCAGCAAGGTCGTCGGCACTGCATTCAACCTGATCCAGGAATACGCCAGCGCCAATGCTGCCCAGGAGGCAGCCAACAGCAATCTCATCGCACTGCTCAGGAACAATCCCGAACAGCTGGCTGCAACCACGTCGACGGCAGCAGCATTCGATTTTGCCCATCTGGTCGTCGCCGGCGTGTGGGCAGTCAATGTTTCCGGTGCGCGCTACAAATACAATCACAAGAAGATCATGGACCAGGTCAAGGACGCCGGCAAATCGGCGGCCTTCATGCTGCCGGGCGACCGCATGAAAATGAGTGCCGATGCAGTCGTTCGGCTTGGTTTCACCGCCGTTGTCGGCACCCTGTGGACCGCCTTCGTGAAACTGCCGGGTGCAGTGTCTGCCGACTATTCGCTGGCCAGCGTACCGAAAGCGGCTGGTGGCGGGATTGCCCGCTTCCTGCAAACTGGCTTGCGCGACTCGCTGGTCTGGGCGGGTGAAAATGCACTGCGCAATCGGCGGGCGAAAAACATCGGCGCCGACGATCTGGAAATGCAGGCGCTGCCGGCCGGCCAAACCACCTCGCCACCGGCACCGCTGGCGTTTGAAGGAACCAATCCCGCAATGGGACTCACGCGGCCCCGTGCCGGCACCGATGCCAGCGACGATTTCAGCCGTTATCTGCGCGAGCGCGAACGCAAGCGGGCAAACTCGGATAAAACAGAACCGTTTCCTGATTTCTACGACAAGCAATCATTCGCCACCTCCGAGTTCCCGGATGCCGAGACGGCGGCTTCCGAACCCCTGCATACCGGGCCGCTGCGCGTGCGAAACGACTCGGTCGGCAGCAGCCTGGCCGAAGCGGTGCGAAACTACGAACCGCTGCCCCGTCCAATCCCGGGGTCCTTCGTCTTCGACGAAAACGGCAGCGATCCGGCAGGGTTGAACTACCTGGCATTCCCGTCTCCTGCCCCATCGGAAGCAGATTTGCAGCGCCATTCCGGCTTGAGCTTCAACACGATGTCGCAAGCTGTGTCGCAAGAAGCTTCAGCAATCGGGCTGGGGTCCATTTCGGTCAAGGATTTTGAGCCGACAAGCATGCTGGCCATGGATTCTGCTTCGAATGCAGCCGACAATCCTGCGCCGGCATCCCTCTCTGCGACCGCAGCGGATACGCTCTCCGGTTCAGCCTCGGTTTCACTGTCCGATTTTGGATCGAGGGCAAATTCGGAATTGACTTCCAACCTGAATGCAGAGTCCGGCCTGCATTCCGGCCCGAATCTGGCGATGAATATGGCGTCGAAGTCTGCTTTGAATGCGCTTTCAGCCAGCGGCTCGAATCCGCAAGCGCCGGCCGATGTCGAGTCCGCTTTCAACGCCGATGCCAAGCCGGTCTCGAAGCGGCCATCCACGCCCCCCTCGAACCCGGTATCCGATGCCAATTCCAAGGCAGCCTCCGACCCAAGCTCCGGCGAATTGACGTCTTTCAGCCTGGCCACGCATACCAACACGGAACACGATACGGCGGCGTCGGTCCGACCGCTCGCAGGGACCGTCATCTCGCGCGATCGGCGCAAATTCTCGGCAACGAAGGAGTGGGTATTTTCCCCCAAGCTGCCGCTGACAGTGCGCACGGCAAAGCCTGCCAATGAACATGGAACCATCGGGCAGAGCTCACCGGTTCAAACCAGCGACCGCAAGAGCAAATTGCGGCGCATGACGCCGCTGGTGGTCAATGGCAAACGCATTCCACCGAAGCCCTGAAGCAGTGCACCGCTTGACGCCCTGAACGTTGCGCCAGACAGGAAACCATGACCGGGGCTGCATTCGTGCAGCCCCGTTGATTGTTCATGCCTGCGGATGATTCGGCATCATGCCTGGCGGGCTCACATCGACCGCATCAGGCACATGTTTGCACGCTGCGGTTTCTTTCTTCGCTTTGCGAAAATCCGAATACCTGGACCCTCATGCGGTTGTTCTGACACCGGCAGCACTGCCCTGCCCCTTTTCCCATCTGACACTGCGAGAATTACCCTGGCGCAATGTCTGGCAAGTCCAAGCCCATCCACCCTCTACAGCGCAGGGAAGTCCTCAAGGAATCTTTTCATCGCATTTTTCCCCTGATCAAATCAACAATGAATTATTTTGTTCTTTTGATAATAAAATACGGAACCATGTTGCCAAATTGATCACTTATAAAGGCAAGCTCCCTATTTAACCGTTGACGAAGGTCAGGAGAAGAAAATGTCCTTGATTGCGGCAATCCCAAGGTTCAGCTCAAGCGAAATCCGCCAGCTTGGCGAAAAGATGCATGGCGATACCAGTTCGAATCTGATGGCCATGGTGGTCGACCCGAAATCGCCAAAACTGGTGCGCGACATGGCCGCCGGCGAGGTCGCCAAGCGGGGCAAGGCAAACAGCTTGCCAACGCTGGTGTTGCAGGACCTGAACAAGAATCCGCGACTGGCCGATGACTTGCGCGAAAAGGTCGAACAGGCCCTGGGTCGCCGCGGTGCTGCCATGGTCACCGTGGAAGGAACCGAGATCGACTGAAACGTGCCGCCAATGGGCGTCAAGCCTGCATTGCGCGCTGGCCTGACTGCACTGCGCTGCAGCAATGCAGGCAAAGCCGGCACAAGCCGGACACTGCCGGCAAGGGCACGACCGAGAACATGGGACAGGTATGCAAATCGAATGGCTTGAAGATTTCATTGCATTGGCGAATACGCGCAGTTTTTCGCGCGCAGCGGAAATCCGCTTTGTCACCCATCCTGCGTTCGGGCGCCGCATTCGCGCCCTGGAAGCCTGGGCCGGCACGGCGCTGGTTGACCGCAAGCAGCCGATTCGCCTGACCGAAGCCGGCAAGCTGCTGCTCGAAGCCGCCCAGCATTCGGTGACCCTGCTCTACAGCGCACGTGCGCAGGTCCGCAATGCCCATACCAGTCCCGACGAACCCTTGCGCATTGCCACGGGCCGCACCTTGGCCATGCGTTTTCTGCCGGACTGGCATGCCGCACTGGCCGGCCGCGTCGGCAATTACCCGATGTCGATTTCCACCGGCGGCGCACTGGAAGGCATTGCGAAACTGCATGCGGGCGATGCCGACCTGTTGTTGAGCTATTCCAGCGCGCTGACCCGCATGCTGATCGATCCGCTGCGCTGCGAAACCATCGTCATCGAGCGCGAGGAGCTCATTCCGGTAAGCGCACCCGACCGCAATGCGCGGGCGCGCTTTCGTGCCGACAGCAGCTCGATGGAAGCCGTGCCGTGGCTGGCATTTGCGCCTTCGCTGAGCCTGCGTGGTGTGCTTGCCCATCATCTCGACAGTCTGCCGCAGCGCCCGCAACTGGCCATGGTCTGCGAAGCCGATTCCTACGAAACCTTGCTGGCCATGGCAACGCGCGGCAGCGGCCTGGCCTGGCTGCCATCGATGGTTGTCAGGGATGACCTGCAAACCGGCGCCTTGTGCATCGCCGGCGATCAGAGCATGCGGGTGGGATTCGACATCTCGCTGCACCGCTTGCGCAATGTCGCCAACCCGCGCGCCGACGCCATCTGGCAAGACCATGAACGGCGGGCCACAGCAAATTGACGCGCCGCGCCGGACCAGGTTCGGCAGGGTCCGCTTGTCCCCTCAGACTACCGCGCCGTCGGTACTGTCTTTTTCCTTGGGCGGCTTGATCATGTCTTCGCGCTTGACGCCCAGCCACATGGCCACCGCAGCCGCAACGAACACCGACGAATAGATACCGAACAAAATGCCGATCGTCAGCGCAATGGCGAAATAGTGCAGCGTCGGGCCGCCAAACACCAGCATCGACAAGACCATGACCTCGGTGGAACCGTGGGTGATGATGGTGCGCGAAATGGTGCTGGTGATGGCATGGTTCATTACCTCGGCTGTGGCCAGCTTGCCATAGCGGCGGTCGCGGTAGGTTTCCCGCACGCGGTCGAATACCACCACCGACTCATTGACCGAGTAACCGAGCACCGCCAGCACTGCTGCGAGCACCGTCAGGGAAAACTCCCACTGGAAAAAAGCAAAGAAACCGAGAATGATCACCACGTCGTGCAGGTTGGCGATGATGGCGGCCACGGCAAACTTCCATTCGAAGCGAAATGCCAGGTAGATGACAATGCCCAGCACCACCATGCCCAGGGCCATAAGGCCGTCATGCGTGAGTTCTTCACCGACCTGCGGGCCGACGAACTCGACACGCTTGAGCGTGACTGCCGGGTCTTGCGCCTTGAGCGAAGCCATGACCCGGTTGCTCGCTTCGGTCGAGCTGACACCGGCCTTGGTTGGCAGACGCACCAGTACATCCTGGGCGGTGCCGAAACTCTGCACCTGGCTATCGATGAAACCGAGCGTGTCGACCTGCTTGCGGATGGTTTCCAGATCGGCCGGTTTGGTGTACGCCACCTCCATGATGGTGCCGCCGGTAAACTCGATCGACAGATGCAAGCCCTTGGAAAACAGGAAGAACACTGCCAGCACGAAGGTCAGGGCCGAGATCGCATTGAAGACCAATGCGTGGCGCATGAAGGGAATATCTTTTTTGATGCGGAACAGTTCCATGACTAGGCTTTCGTGATGGCGCTGTCAGCAGCCGGTTTCCAGATCTGGCCGATCGATAC
>JBPBPY010000520.1:0-12075 GCA_050954505.1 Janthinobacterium lividum | reverse complement strand
AGGTACAGGTTCAGGTACAGGTTCAGGTTCAGGTTCAGGTACAGGTTCAGGTTCAGGTTCAGGTACAGGTTCAGGTTCAGGTTCAGGTACAGGTTCCGGTTCCGGTTCCGGTTCCGGCGCCGATTCTGGTTCCGGCTCTGGCTCCAATTCTGCTTCTGGTTCGTTCCCGTCTTCGGCGCCGACTGCGCCCTCAGGCTCTTCCCCGGCGACATTTCCCGGCAACCGCTTTGCCGGCCCTGCCATCCTTGAAACAAACCGGTTGCAAGCGCTGTATGGCAAGGTCGAGGCCTTGCACGGCGCCAGCCTGGCCGTCGGTGCGGGTCAGATCGTTACCGTCATCGGCCCGAATGGCGCCGGCAAGTCGACGCTGCTCAACGCAATTGCCGGTGCGTTGCCGGCCAATGGCAGCATGCGCGGCAGCGTCCGGTTCCGGGGACAGGATCTTGGTGGCGTCCCGATCGAGGCACGGGTGGCGCGCGGCATGTCGCTGGTGCCGGAAAAACGCGAACTGTTTGCCAGCATGTCGGTGCAGGACAATCTGCTGCTGGGCAGCTACCGCCGTTATCGCGCTGGCCAGGCTGACTATGCCGACCAGCTGCCGGTGGTGTACGACTTGTTCCCGCGCCTGCAGGAGAGACGGCGCCAGACAGCCGGCACGCTTTCCGGCGGCGAGCGCCAGATGCTGGCAGTTGGCCGCGCCCTGATGGCCAAGCCTAGCTTGTTGATGCTCGATGAGCCGAGCCTGGGACTGGCGCCTTTGATCACCAAGGAAATTTACCGCATCATCGTCGGCTTGCGCGCAACCGGTGTGGCAATCCTGCTGGTGGAACAGAATGCGCGCGCTGCCTTGCAGGTGGCCGACTATGCCTACGTGCTGGAAACCGGCGACATCACTCTCGAAGGGCCAGCCAGCGACTTGCTGCACGACCGGAAAGTGATCGATACTTATCTGGGATTGACGAAAAAAAATCATTGAGCCGGGACGCGAGTCGCGCTTCAGTGATGCCTTGGCGGCATTTCGGTGCCACTGCGAAGGCGCCAACGGTACCTGGCGTATTTTCACGCGGCCATGACAACACCACCAACCATTACAACAGCAATGGTAAAAATAATGAGAACGCGAATACGACGATAAGCAACGACAGCGCCACAGCATTTCGGCAGCGGGTCTACAGCGGTTCCACCGCAGTTCAATAGTAGTTAAACGGTAGTTCTACAGCAGTTCAACACCAGACCGACAGTGGTTCAACAGAAGTTCAACAGTGGTTCAACAGAAGTTCAACAGTGGTTCACCAGCAATTCAACAGTGGTTCGTCAGCAGTTCGCGTGCCCGCAACGGTTTTCGAGCAGCATGTCAATACCCGCTCGATAGCACCTCAGCACATTGTCAGCGACGCGTTACTGGCGCACTGGCGACCTTGTTTCTTCCTCAGCCATGCGCTGTTCAACCAGGGCGCCATAAATCGTTTGTCCGCTGAACGGCAGCGTTGGATTGATTGCCATGACAGCCTCGATGAACGCCGTGGGAGGCAGATAGCCATGTTGCGCGACCGTGTGCACGATCATCGAAGGCGCGGCAAAGCACGAGCCGCTTTGCAATGACGGCAGCCATAACTCGCAACTGCCGATGGCGGCGTGGGCAAAACTGTGCTGGGCACACAGCGGACACGGATGGCGGCCACGGATGCGATTGACGCGTGCGTCGAACGGACCCTGTGCCGACAGCAATGTTTCCAGCCGCGCCTGGAACTGCGGCGGCAAAGCGCTGGCTGCATCGGCCTGTGCGAAACCATGCCCGGCCTCGAGCCAGCCGACGTTCAGTACGCCCGGCAGCGTGAAAGGCAGGCGATATTCGTACGGCGTCAAATCGGCAAAATACATACAAGCTCCTTTTCGTGTCTTCAATCCGGCAATGCTACAGGGTTGAACCGCGTTACGGCACGGCCTGCAGCGCAAGCCGCAGCACGACTTCACGATTTCACGACTACACGATTTCACGACTACACGACTACACGACAGCACCGGTCAGCGGCCCCATTTATCATAAGGGAGAAAACTGGTACAGGCAGCCCATTGCACATTGCCGAGATTGGGTTCGAGCAATTGACGCAAGGGGGTTGGCCAGATCACCGAATGTGAATTGCCCAGCAGGTTGATGCCACTGTCCGGTTCGAACAGGGTATACGCCGGCACGCGCGCACCGGGCAACCAGGTCGTCATGCCAAGGATGTCGTCGGCAATGCGCGGGTCACGCCGGGCTGCGGCAGCCAATTTGTCCCACTGCCCGCTTTCGATGTAGACCCCGGTGGTATCAAGGATGCTGATGTTCGGCCGCGGCAGCGTGATGCTGGTACCTTGCGGGACAACGAAGGTGGTATCGCCGCGAAAGCGTCCACCATGGCCGCTGAGTGCCGTGCCGCTGCCGCCGGGTGTAATCGATTCGGCCAGGAAGTGGCCTGTCGGTCCCGGCAGGGCGCGTACCGCCCCCTGCTCCAGCACGGCGAGCGAAGCCGATCCCATCGTTGTGCCAGCCCCATGAAACGCGTTCAGCGGCGTGAGCGAGGTGGCAGCCAGCAATGCAGCCGGCAGGCTTTCACCGAGGCGCTGGGCGTCATGCAGATACGCTGCATTCAAGGGTGCTGTCAATGCGCCGACGGTGTTGCGCAGGAAACCGCCAGCGACCTCCAGGCCGGTGTTGGCCAAGCCTTGGCTGGCCAGCGACTGCCCCAGCTCGCTGACGGGGTCATAAGCCAGCGTGCCGCCGGCAGCGCGGTCGAGCGCCGACAATCCAGCCGAGACCAGATCGCCGGCAGCCAGCACGGACTGCTGCAAGCCGGCAAACATCGATCCCAGTACCGCCACGCTGCCCAGACCAGCGCCTTTCAACGTCCGGCCCATGGGATTGAAGGTGAAAAACCTGTCCACCGCGCCGATGGCGCTGATCTCTCCCGCTTCCTCGTCGCGCGGTGAAATCACTTCCACCGGCGGCAGGAACTGTTCGGCAGCATCGGCACTGACCTCTTGCAAAACACCGCCGAACTGGCTGACATAGCGGCTGGCAAGACTGGGTGGCGTGCTGTTCCACCATGCCTCTTCGGTGTACCCTGTACCGGCAAGCACGTCCGGCATGCCGACTTCGGTGGCATGCAGATCCGGTACGGCGCTCCAGCGCTGTGCCGCGGTTTGCTGCGGCGCCACCTGGGTGTGGGCACCATCGGCCTGCTCGACAATACTTTGTGCAATGGCAATGCCGAACGCATCCGTGGCGACCTGGGCCAGTGCCAGCCGGCCGCCGCGCAACATCTGCACCGTCATTGCCGAGGCAGCTCCGGACAAGGCCTGGCGCGCATACAAAGCACCAAAACGATTGCCGAACCGGCCCAGCGCCTGCGCGGTGGCATAGGTCCACAAGCCGCCATCGCTGCCATCGCCGCTTGCACCGCCTTCCTTGCCCGCAGCGCCATCGCCGCTGGCTGAGGATTTGCCGAACAGGTCTTCCGCCAGGCTGGCAGCCCCAGCCGATGCGGCAGCGCTGGCCACGGCGCGCCAATCGAAGCGCGCATTGGCACCGCTGAGCAGGCCCAGTCCCTGGGTCAAGGCACTGCCCAGTGCTGCGCGGGCGGCATAGGTGCCGGCTTGCTTGAGCATGCCGATCGCGCCCTGGGTGCCGGTGCCGAAGATCGCCGCACCGAGCTCTGCCGTGGTGGAACCGGCTTGCACCAGCAGGCCGGCACCGGCCTGCGTGAGTGATCCATAGGTGCCGTCTGCAAAGCTGCCGGAAAAGCCTCCTGCCCAGCCGCCGCTGCCGTTGATCAGACCTGCGCCCAGGTCACCACCGCCCAGACCGCCGGTCATCTGCAATGCGCCTGCGGTGGAATCCAGGCTGCCGGCCAGCGGACCGCCAAACAGCCGTGCCACGCCATTCGACACACCGGCGCCAATGGCGCCCATTGCCACTGCCCGCCAATCAAGGCGCTCCTGTGCGCCAATGGCAATGCCCAGTCCCTGTCCCGCCAGCGATCCCAGGCCACCGGCGACCATGCTGGTGCCCAGGCTGCCCAGCCCGAAACCACCTGCCAGCGAACCTGCGCTGGCAGTGGCGCCGCCAATGACGGCAGTACCGGCAGCCGGAGCGGCCAGAATGCCGGCGCTGTAGACAGTCACCGCGATGGCCACCACCATGGTGAGGATGCGGCCAACGCCGCCGCAGCCACCACCGCCTGCACTGCCGGTGCCTAGGTCGGGCAGGAAGGGAATGGTGTTGCCGACGACGGTGGCGGCATCATAGGGCCGGAATGTGGTTGCGTCATTGCGCTCGCCCGCTATGCGGCTGGGCAGCATCAGCCACTGCCCTGCGCTCAACGGCACATCGGCGCTCAAGCCATTCTGCCGCGCAATCAGATACCACAGGCGGCTGTCGCCGTATACGGCCTGGGCCACGCTGCGCAATGTGTCGCCGGTCGCAGCGCGATAGCCGGCGCCGCTGGCATGCGTGGCAGCGCCAATGCTGCGAAAGCCGCTGTCGACGCCATTGACCGGTGCCGGCGCCTGCGCCTGGGCGGCACTGGCGCCGGGCTGCAAGGCGCCACCGACCTGGGCCAGCACGGCGCCGTCGGCAATGATCTGGCGCACGATGCGCCCGCCCTGATTGCTGTAGACAATACGACCGCTGCTGTCGCTGACGAAGCGCCGGTCATTGCCACTGTCGGCACTGTCGAAAACAGCCGCCAGATTGCCGTTGACGTCATGACGGCTCTCCACCCGCGCCGGCGCTTCGGCGCCAGCGCCAACGCGGCTGGCCAGCACCACTGCGTCGCGGTAGCCGTCGAAGTGCTGCTGGGTCACGGAGTAGGCGGTCACTGAGGTACCGCCAGTACCGGTGGCGCCGGCATCCTGGCCATGCGTGGCCACCGTATAGCCCAGCACATTGCCCAGCGCATCGATATTGCCGTAGTCGATATCGCTTTTTGGCGCACCGTCGGACCAGCTTGCGCGCTCATGGCGCAAATGGCCATCGGCGTCATAACGCCAGTTGCGCAGGGACATGCCACTGGCAATGGCTTGCGCAGCACTATCGAGTGTGCTGGCATATGCCTCGACATAGGCACGCGGCAAACCACCGGCCGGACCACTTTGCAACAGGCGGTCGGCGCCATCGTAGTAACGCTGGTCGACCAGCAAGCCGTCGCGTTTCACGCTGGAGAGCCGGTTGCGGGCATCGTAGGTGTAGTGTTCGGTCGAGATCGCCGGCACGGCATTGAACGACACCGGCGTGACAATGTCGCGGTATACCGGCGGGGTGAGCAGGATGGCGTTGCCGCCTTCGTCATAGTCATAGTGCGGCTCGGCCAGCAGGACACGCTGGCCAGATTCGTCGAGCTGGCCACTGTCGTAGCCGGCCAGGATGCGGCTGACCTCCCCTCCGCCCTGCACCACGATGCGTCCCCAGGACGCGTCGCTGATGCGGTTGCCGTTCAAGTCATAGGCCAGCCGGTGACCTTGCCCTTCGCGCAGATTGGCGTCATCGGCCGGATTGTCGTTGACCCCGTCGACCAGGATTTGCCGGTTCATGGCGTCGTAGGCAAACCAGCGGTCTGCATCCTGCGGCTGGCCCGAGGCGTCGATCAAATGGCTGCGGATACGCTTGCGGTTACCCATGGCGTCATAGTCGAAGACGATGCTGGTCTGGCCATCCTCGACCGTACGCAGGCGTCCCATGGCGTCGCGCGTGATGTGGTTGCCCTGCACGGTCTGGCCAGCCTGGACAATTTTTTCCCGCACCCGCCGGCCGCCGGCATCCCAGGAAAAATAACTTTGCTGGTCCAGCGCCAGGTCGCGTATTGCCACCAGCTGGCCGGCGCCGTCATACTCGAACCGCTGGTTGGCACCACGTGAACTGGTTTGCGAATTCAGCTGTCCGGCCTGGTCATAGGCATAGGCGTAGGTGGCACCGCCCAGGTCGACATGGCCAAGCTGGTGGCCGAAATAATCGCTTTGCCAGCTGCTGGCAAGTCCATTTGCATCGACTTCGAAAGCCAGGTGGCCGCGCCCATCATACGCATGGCGGGTGACCGCACCAAGTGCACTGGTGCTGGCCACCAGGTTGCCGGCGCGGTCGTAGCGATAACCGATGATGGCGCCATTGCCGTCACGCTGCGTCAGGCGCCGGCCCAGCTGGTCGTAGGTCCATGACGACGCCAGGCTCTGGCTGCCCAGGTCGACCAGCCGGGTTGCCGCATCGCTGTCGTGGCGCGCCACGGCTTCGCTGGCTGTATGCAGCAACAGCCCGCGCTGGTCATACCAGGACATGCTGCGCTGGCCCAGCGCATCAATGCTCAAGACCCGATTGCCGGCGCTGTCGTAACCATGGCGGATCACGCCGCCATCGGCATGGCGCTCTTCGATCAATTGGCCGGCAGAATCGAAACGCTGTGCATTGACGTGGCCATTGGCATCCGTGGTCGCCACCAGCCTGCCCATCTGGTCATGCTGCCAGCTCGTGATGCCGCCGTCGGCGGCCCGTTGCCAGATCATCCGGTCCTGGGCATCGTAGGCGGCGGTGGTGACGCTTGCCAGGCCGCCAGCCCCGGAGGACGCCCAGGACGTGGCCAGGTTCAGTATGCCATCGGCCTGGCCCTGCATTTCTGCCGCGCCCTGGCGCAGCTCCAGCACATTGCCCCAGCGGTCCAGGCGCCGCTGCGCCACTGGCCGCAGATGCCACGACGTGCCGTCGCTGTAGGCGCTGATGCCGGCTTGCGCCAGCTGGCCTGCAACGCTGCTGGCCACACCCGCCCCGCTGGTAGTCTGCAGCCCGAGCGTGCGCGGTGCCTGCGGCGTTTCGACCCAGACCGTCATGGTGTGCTGTTCCAGGCGCTGCTCGACATACGGCACCGCCACTGCCACGCCTTCGATATTGAATTCATAACCACGGCCAGCCACCGGCTCGCCATTTTCACCGAGGCCGACAATCACCGGATAACCATACACCGGCCTGCCGCCGCCTGGCGAGATCAGGAATTGCGCCGGGTCCGGCGGCACCACCAGCGTGCCATTGCCGTCGCGGTAGGGAATGGCCACCACCGGACCATGGATGACACTGCCATCGGGCAGCGTGATGGACGCATAACCGTAGCCGAGACCGAACAGGAATCCGCTGCTTTCGTCATATCCCAGCATCACCGGCCGGCTGTACAGTGGCTCCACGCTCCAGCCGATAATGAAGGCAGCCGGGTCGGGCGGCACCACCGTGTACGGTACCTCGACCTGAACCACGCGCTGCTCTTCATGGCCAGGCGAGGCCGGTGCAATCGTCAGCGTGGCGCTGGCATGCGCATACGGCCGCGCCTGGCCGGCATGAATCCACAGCAGCTCCAGTTCATGCCGTCCTGCTGCCAGCTGGCGCAGATCCAGACTGCTCTGGCCGGCCGCCTGCGTGATTGCCACGCTGGACCAGCCACCGTTTTCGGTGCGCACTCTCAACACCTGCTCGATGCCGCCGCCGGGGGTGGTCCACAGCAGTGCTTCGTTTCCTGCCCCGCCAAGCATCCATGGGGTGCCAAGCGACTCCAGCACCGGCGCCTGCAGGGTCAAGCTGCCCGACGCACTCACGCGGCTCGACTGCCCGGGCGCGCGCACCATGACCCGGTACTCGAGCCTGTCGATGCCCACGCCGGCCGCTACCGCAGCAGCGTCAAGGTCACCACGCAGGCTGTCGCCAAAATCCAGCAACGGCAGCGCCAGCCAGCCTGATTCAGCGGTGTTGTGCGGCGCCGCGCCAGGCACGTCAGCCACGCGCACTTGCAGCACGATGCTGCTGGCCGGATCGGTCGGTGCGGCGACATCGATGACATTGGCGCCGTGGCGCAAACCGCCGGCATTGCCCTCGGCACCAGTATCGAGCACGCTTTGCCACAAGCCATGCAGGTCTTTTTTCCAAACCTGCAAGCGGGTGACGCGCTCGACGCCGCCACTGCGATAGGCCGGCTCGGGTGCGTCCTGCCATTCGAGCACCACGCCGGCATCACTGCGCACGGCCGGGAAAATACCGCTGCGTGTGCGTAGTTCGCCCGGATGGACGAACGTTGTCCCGGCAGTCCCGGCACCGTTGCCCTGGTCGTCGGCCTGCACGGCGTAGCCGCGGGTGAGATAGGTCATTTCGAGCTTGACGTCACCGCTGCCCAGGCTGGCCAGGCTGCTCCAGTTCAGGCGCACGCGGTTGCTGCCTGACCAATTGGCCAGCGGTTCCAGGCTGCCTTGTTCCGATGCCACCGGTGTCAGCACCAGTGCGGCGCTGCCGATGACTTCGCTGCTGCCGCCGACCTGCCAGGCCTTGACGCCGCCCTGCACCTGCACGCGCTGCGCCCCCACTTCGGCCACCAGCCGGCCGAGCGCATCGTAGTGCCTTTCGGTACGGCGCATGCCGGCAGATTGCGCGGCCTGCTGCGCATCGGTGAACTGGCGCAGATTCGTGCCGCCATCGCTGCGCAACTCGGCCGTGGTGCGTCCGGCAATGTCGTACAGCAGGATACGGTCGACGCCATCGCCGCCATTGGTGCGCCACAGCCTTCCGGCCTGGTCATAGTCGGCATATTCTTCCGGCGCGCCGGTACTGCCGTGGGCGACCAGTTCACCGAAGGCGTTATAGCGCGAAACGGTCTCGACGACGCTGGCGCCGGCGCCGGCCGAGCCGTCCAGGGCATCGGGCGCCGGGGTCAGGCTCGAGACCACGCGGCCCAGCGCATCGAAACGCTGGACCTGGAACACGGTGCGCACCCTGCCATCAAGATCGGCAACCGTTTGCCATTGCTTGGCCAGGCGCCCGGCATGGTCATACGACATCCAGGACGTGTTGCCGGCTGCGTCCGTTTGGGCAATGACCTGGCCAAGTCCATCGTACAGCGTGCGCTCGATGCGCACGCTGTCGTGCTGCGTCCCGGGCGCAATGTGGTTGCCGAAGAAATCGGCACCGTCGGCGATGCCATTGCCGGTACTGTTACTGTAATCAAGACGCGCCGACAGATTGCCCAGTGCGTCGCGCAGCATGACAGTCAGCGGACTGGCCAGCACCTCGGTGCTGCCTGGCAGTTGGCCGTCGACAAACGTGCCTGCCGATACCACGGTGCGTGCCGGCATACGCACGCTGGCGATGCGGCCCAGGGCATCGTAGGATGTCGTGGTGGCAGCGCCGGTGGCATCGATGACCATGGTGCGGTTTCCCAGCGCGTCATAGGCATAGCGGGTGATGGCCGGCGACGCGCCTCTGATGGCGCCGGCCTCGCCAAGGGCGCCCGGATTGCCGTCATTGATGAAGCCGTCGCGGCGATCGCTGCTTCCATGGCTTTCTTCCAGCAGCCGCCCCATTGCGTCCCAGCGAAAGCGCGCCACCCTGTCATTGACCGAGAGCGGCGCTTGCGGGATTGCACCCGCAGTGTCATCGGCTGCCTGGGCAAATTCGGTACTGGCAAGCAGTTCGCCGAATGCATCATAGCTGCGAGCAGTCAGATAGCCCAGCGCATCGACAGTGGCCACTTCGCGCCCGCCCTGGTCAAAATAATGTCCTGTGCTGGCCCACTTGCCGGTATGGGGATCGAGCAGCTGGCTCTCGCCAACCAGTTCGTTGAATGCGTTCCAGCTGTTGCGTTTGAGGCTGCCGGCCATCGACGCCTGCTGTGCGGGAGCGGCACCGGGATCATGATTGAATACTGCCGGGCTGCGGACTTCGACCGCGCGGCCAAGCCGGTCGTACCGGGTCAGCAGTGTGCGGTCAGCGGCTTGCTCTGCAGCCAGCTGCAGCAGGACAGACCGGCTGGCATGCTGCCAGTCCTCGCCGGCCGCCGCGCTCACCGAAGTCGCAATGACTGCCTGCTCCAACACCGCCTGTAGGCTTGCCTCTTCACCTGCATGACTGTCCGTTGCCGAATCTGCCACGCCCCCTGCCAGCCCACCTGCCAGCCCCCCTGCCACGCCATCGGTAACGTGCCGTGAATTCGACGTCGATGCCAGCGACTGCGCATGCCGGCGCAGTGACAGCACATCGCCAAAGGCATTGCGTTCATAACTGGTGACCTGGCCCAGCGCATCGATGTCTGCCTGCACCCGGCCCATGCGGTCGTACAGCTTGTAGGAAACGGCCAGGTTGGCCAAGGTGCTGTCATCGACCGCTGCGAGCGATGCCACCCCGGCATTGGCTGCCACATCGAAGGTGCGGTTGCTGATGGCGTTGCCGAAGACGTCATAGCGTGTTTCGGTGATGCGCTGGCGTGCTGTCTCGGTACGGCTGGCTGGCGCGGTGACGCCATTGGCCAGGAGGTCGTCGCGGCTGGCATCATATTGGCCGCTGGCCTGCAGGATGGTGCGGATCTGATGGCCGGCAGCATCATAGACATGGCGTACAGTGCGCTCTTCGATGCGGCCGGCCGCTTCGGTCCGTTCAATGACCCGGCCCAGCGCATCGTACGCAATGCGTGTGAGCACCTGCGCCGGCACCGCATTGCCGGGCGATGCCACAACGGGTTCGCCGTTCGCATTGGCAACATTCGACGTCAGCAGCAGTTCGGGCGAGCGCTCTTCGATCAGGCGGCCCGCGGCGTCGTAGACATAGGTCCAGGTGGCGCCCAACGCATTGGTGAAACGAATGCGGTTGCCGGCATTGTCGTAACTGCTCAGTTCGGTGTTGCCCAGTGCATCGGTACTGCCGAGCTGGCGCCCGGCGGCATCGTAGGAAAACTGGCTGACACGGTCGCGCACAGGATCGGGCTGCACCGCTGGATTGCCGCTGGCGTCGTCGATCGGCAAGGCATGGCGCGTCTGGCGTACCACGCGGCCCGCAGCATCATGCTCGAAAGCGGTGGCATGACCAAGTGCATCGATCTGCAACACCAGTCGATTGGCGTGGTCGTATACATTCGTGCTCGAACGCGTTTGCCCCGGTGCCTCGGCCACCCCGCCGGAAAGTGTTGCCGGATCGGTGTCGGCCTCGACGGCGGTGGCATACGCATGGCGCTGCTGCAGATTGCCATTGCCATCGTAGAGATTGCGGACGACGCCACCTTCGGCATCGATGCCGACCAGCATACGGTTGGCGGCATCCCAGGAAAAGCGAGTGATGCGATCGCCGGGGTTCCGCGGCAAGACCGTTGCGTAGGGCGGAGGCAATGCAGACTGCGCTGCAACGTCAAGGGCGGGATCCTGCGCTGCATCAGCTTGCCCTGACAGCGGCATCGCCACCGGCTGCGGCTGTGGCAACGCGGGCGCTTCCAGTCCCTGCCACGGCGTGGCATAGGCAATCTGGCGAATGACATTGCCATTGCCATCACGCTCGAAACGCACCACTGCACCCTGGCCATCGACGGTTTGGCACAGGCGTCCATCCTTGTCATAGCTGCGCCACTCGATGCGCGTGCCGCTGCCGGCTGCATCCGTGAAGTCCGCGTGCAAGCCAGCCAGCAGCGCGCGTGCCGCCTCCAGACGCTGCTGCGCCGGCTGTGTCCCGGTGGCATCCAGCTGCGCCAGTGTTGCAGCATCGAGTGCCCGTCCATGGCTGATGATCTGCCTGACATGGCCCTGGGCATCATGGCCGTATTCGATCACCGCGCCTACTGCATCGATGGCCAGCACCAGGCGGTCGCTGGAATCGAAGAACTGCATCGTGCGGCTGCCCGCCGGGTCGATGGTGGCGGTGAGGTTGCCATTCGCATCGTAGACCCAGCGCTGGGTCAGTTGCAGGCCGTCCGGGTCCAGCACGGCTTCGATGCGACGGCCCGCGATGTCGTAGCGGTAGCGCGTGACCACCCCCGCTGCGTCGGTCATGGAACTGGCCTGGCCGCGCTGGTCGTAGCGCCAGCTGGTGGTCAAATTCAATCCGCCGGGGTCGACGGTGCGCGACAGCATCCGGCCTGCTTCATCGAACACTTGCAGCGTGCGCACGCCATTGGCATCCGTGCGTTCGATTTCGCGCCCGAAGGCATCCCGGCGCGACAGGGTCACCAGATTCAGGCCACCGGGGTCAAGCGTGCGGCTGATGATGCGATTGGCGTTGTCATAGCCATAGCGCAGTATGGTGCCATTGCCATC
Source organism: Janthinobacterium lividum (assembly GCA_050954505.1). Classification (GTDB taxonomy): domain Bacteria; phylum Pseudomonadota; class Gammaproteobacteria; order Burkholderiales; family Burkholderiaceae_D; genus JAQGMO01. The sequence goes on along the minus strand of JBPBPY010000520.1, from coordinate 3 downwards.
GAT
>JBPBPY010000512.1:0-12244 GCA_050954505.1 Janthinobacterium lividum | reverse complement strand
CGAACTTGACATCGAGCTTGCTGACCCGTTTGACCACCTGCGGTCCATGGGCATTGACGAAGCGGACGAACTCATCCATTTCCAATGGCTCGCCCAATTTTTCCTGCACACCGTCGGCGCCGGTTGCCACCAGGAAGAAGCGCCCGTCGGCGGTGCGCACCATGGAAAAGTCGGGGTTGCCGCTACGGGTCTTGAGGCGCTCGATGGCAGCGCTGGCTCTGGTCGATCTCATGCAGGAATCCTGAAGAAGTTGGATGGATCGAGTGTAATGCAAAGCCTGGGCCAGCGCAGCCAGGAGACCCTTGACCCTGACGCTGACCCTGACGCAGCGCGGCCGACCATGACCACAATCGGGGCAGCCCGCCGCTGGCACGCCCAACGTGACTCAGCCGCCCTGCCCCAGCGCCTGGCGGATCTGCACCAGCGATGCAGGGTCGTCGATCATGCTCACATCGCCGGTATCGCGACCTTCGCAGATGGCCTGGATCACGCGGCGCAGCAGCTTCCCCGAGCGGGTCTTGGGCAGCAGTCCAATGACGACCACGCGGGCCGGCCGCGCCAGGGCGCCGATCTTCGCATCCACCAGGGACATGATCTGGGCTTCGAAACGTTGCCGGGCCACAGGGTCATCGAGGCCAGCCGGATTCCTGGCCACCACGAATGCCATTGCTGCCTGGCCCTTGGTCGCATCCTGCACACCGACCACCGCGACTTCGGAGACATTGGCATGGCTCGACACGCATTCCTCGATTTCGCGCGTGCCCAGGCGATGTCCGGCGACGTTGATGACGTCGTCGGTGCGGCCGAGGATGAAGTAATAACCGTCCTGGTCGCGAATGCCCCAGTCGAAGGTTGAGTACGCGAGGGTTTGGCCGTACTCTGCCCAGTAGGTCGATTCGTAGCGGGCATCGTCGCCATGGACCGTCTGCAGGCATCCGGGCGGCAAAGGATAATCGATTACCAGGACGCCTTTCCGGTTGGCTTGGCAATCGGCGCCAGTGGCGTCATCGACAATGCGTACCTTGTAGCCGGGCATGGGCACGCCGGGGCTGCCGAGCCGGCTGGGGCGATCGTCGATGCCGCGTGCGATCGACAGGATCGGCCAGCCGCTTTCGGTCTGCCAGTAGTTGTCGATCACCGGCACGCCAAGCGCCTTGGCAATCCAGTCCGAAGTGGTTTCATCGAGCGGTTCGCCGGCCAGGTACAGCGCCTTGAGCGAAGAAAGGTCGTACTTGCCCATGAATTCGGGCGGCTGTTTTTTCAGCACCCGGATCGCGGTGGGCGCCGAAAACATGCGCGTGATCCGGTACTTTTCCACCAGCGACCACCAGATGCCGGCGTCGGGGCGCAATGGCAAGCCCTCGTACATGACGGTTGCCATGCCGGCGATCAGCGGCCCGTAGACGATGTAGGAATGACCGACGACCCAGCCAATATCGGAGGTACAGAAAAAGGTTTCCTTCGGCTGGCCGCAAAACAGGTTTTGCATCGATGCCGCCAGCGCCACGGCATAGCCGCCAACGTCGCGTTGTACGCCCTTCGGCGTGCCGGTGGTGCCTGAGGTATACAGGATATAGGACGAATCGGTGGCCTCCAGCCAGGTCACCGGCACCTCGGCGCCGAGGTGGCGCTGGCGCAGGCGGCCATAGTCGACATCGCGGCCCTCGACCACCTTCATGCTGGCCAAGCCGCGGTCGACCATCAGCACGTGCGCCGGTTTGTGATGCGCCAGCGCCATGGCTTGATCCAGCAAAGGCTTGTAAGGAATCGGCTTGCCATTGCGCGAACCGGCGTCGGCCGACAGGATCAGAACCGGGCGGGCGTCGTCGATGCGCGTGGCCAGGCTGTTGGCGGCAAAGCCGCCGAAGACCACCGAATGGACCGCGCCGATCCGTGCGCAGGCCAGCATGGCAATGCTGGCTTCGGCAATCATCGGCATGTAGAGCAGGACCCGCTGGCCGCGCTCCACCCCGAGCGACAGCAGCATGGCCGCACAGGTCATGACTTCGGCATGCAACTGGCGAAAACTGTAGACCGTCTCGCGCGGGTTGCCATCGCCCAGTTCGGTTGTCACGGCAATCAAGGCAGTGGCGTCACCCTGGCTGTCGAGCCAGCGGTCCAGCGCATTGTGGCAAAGACTGGTCTGGCCACCGACGAACCAGCGTGCGAAGGGTGCCCGGCTGTTGTCGAGCACTTCTGCAAATGGGCGATGCCAGTCGATCAGCCGGGCTTGCTCGGCCCAGTAAGTGCGCGGCTCATCGATCGAGCGTTGGTACAAGTCTGCGTAGGACATTGTCTCCTCCATGAATGGGATGCGGTGCAGCTTGCTGCACATTGGCACGGCTCTGCGTCTGCGCGCTTTGCCGTCACCGCAATGGCGCCGGCCCGATTGACGTTGCCAGCTGTTAGCTGTCTGCTCTCGGCTCTCTGCTCTCTGCTATCAGCTGTCTGCACCCGGGTTCAGTGCGCTTTCATTGCCGGCTCCATGGTAACCCAGGGCGAAGCGCAAACACCAAGCAGTGTCGCCACCGCCGCACATTCGAGCGTGAGACCGCGCCAGGGGGCTTGCGCAAACACATGGCCTTGACATTGTTTTTCACGCGATTCGGAGCCGGACGCTGGCACGGGCAACATCCGCCGCCACGATTTGTGCACAAAAATCGAATAACTGCTGCTTCCTATTGAAACAAGAATTATTCTCATCTAGAATGCAGGCATTGTCAGTTTCCTGCAAGCCTGGGCCTCCAGGCAAACAGAATCAGCATCAGCATCAACCTCAGCCAGCCATCGGATTTCCGCGAGCCAGCCAATCAAGTCAGCCACGACGCGTCCTTCATCGACGAGGTCACAACCCAGCGGATAACCACCATGGATCGCAGATTCACCCCGATCGCGGCAAGCCTGTTTGCCACGATAACCAGCCCGATGCTGCTGCAGGACGCGCACGCACAGACCCCATCCGACACCACCATGCCGGAAATCAAGGTCACGGAAAGCGTCGCCAGCCCGATCAAGGCCGAGAAGGCCACCTCGGAAAAATTCACCGCACCTTTGCTTGATACACCCAAGACCGTGTCGGTGATTTCGCAAGACCTGATGAGCCAGACCAGCTCGACCACACTGGTCGATGCCCTGCGCCTGACGCCGGGCATCACGTTTGGCGCCGGTGAAGGCGGCAATCCGGTCGGCGACCGTCCCTTCATCCGCGGCTTCGATGCCCAGGCCAGCACCTTCATCGATGGCGTGCGCGACCTCGGTTCGCAATCGCGCGAAACCTTCAATATCGAATCGATCGAAGTGGTCAAGGGCGCCAGCTCGGCCTTCGGCGGTGGCGGCTCCACCGGCGGCAGCATCAACCTGGTCAGCAAGGCGCCGCTGAAGGAAGAACTGCGCGCAGGCAGCATTGCGCTGGGCAACGCCGGCTACAAGCGGGTTAGCGCCGATGGCAACTTCCTCATTGGCGACAATGCTGCCTTCCGTCTCAATGCGATGGTGCATGACGCCGGCATTCCCGGCCGTGACGCCGTCGACAACACGCGCTGGGGCATTGCGCCTTCGCTGACGCTGGGCCTGAACTCGGCGACCCGGATGACCTTCAGCTACTATCACATGCAGTCCGACGACTTGCCGGACAGCGGCATCCCGTACAACAATCCAAAGGCAGGCGACGCCCGCAACGGCGATGGTGCACCCTATGGCGTCAACCGCAACACCTTCTACGGCTTGGCCGACCGCGACTTCCGCAAGACCCAGGCCGACATCGGCACGGCGCGTATCGAGCATGACATCACGCCTCTGATCCACGTGCGCAATACAACGCGCATCGGCAAGACCGACAATGACTATCTGTGGACCCAGCCGGATGACAGCCAGGGCAATACCTATAACGGCCTTGTCTGGCGCCGCGCCAATTCGCGCTACACGGAATCGAAGACGATCCAGAACCAGACGGCATTGTACGGCGAAACCATGACCGGCACTGTCAAACACAATTTCTCCACCGGCATCGAGCTCTCGCGTGAAGAAACCATGTATGACGCCTACCTTGCGGCCACTTCCACCGGCACCACAGCCTGTCTCAACGGCAGCGGCGCGGTATCGAACTACAATTGCACCAGCCTGACGAATCCGAATTCGGGCGATCCATGGAGTGGTTATGTCGGCCGCGCCAACAAGCCCACCAATGCCGCCAACAACACCTACTCTGCCTACGTGTTCGACACCGCCACCTTGTCGCCACAGTGGTCCGTCAATGGCGGTGTGCGCTTCGACAGCTATCGCACCTCATTGAATCAGGGTGCCTACCCTGCCGTCACGGCCGCCAACAGCCCGACCGGCGTGGCCATTGCTGCGGTCAGCGCCAGCAACCTGCGCAATAACTCGAGCTTCTTCAATTACCAGTCCGGCGTGGTATTCAAGCCGCTCAGCAATGGCAGCATCTATGTCAACTACAGCACCTCGTCCGATCCGGCCGGCTTGAACGCCAGCAGCGGCACCTCCGACGGCGCACTGACGGCAACCAACCAGACCCTCGATCCGGAACGCAGCAAGAGCATCGAGCTGGGCAGCAAGTGGGACCTGTTCAACAACAAGCTCTCGCTGACCGGTGCGCTGTTCCGCACCGAAAAAACCAATGCCCGCGTCACCGACGCCGCCGGCGTGCTCCAGCTCGCCGGCAATTACAAGGTGCAGGGTTTCGAGCTGGGCTTTTCCGGCAACATCACCAGCAAGTGGCAGGTCTACGGTGGCTACACCCGTCTGAACAGCGAGATCGTCGATGCCGGCCAGACCAATGTCGGCACCACTGCTGCACCCGTGTATGTGCCCAGCACCACCAATGGCAACCAGTTCGCCAACATCCCCAAGGACAGCTACAGCTTGTGGACCTCGTACGCCGTCCTGCCCAAGGCGACCGTCGGTGCCGGCGCGTTCTACCAGTCCAAGGTCTACGGCAACACTGCCAACACCAAGTTCATTCCGGCTTATACGCGCATCGATGCCATGGCTTCGTACGCAATCAGCAAGACGGTGACGATGCAGCTGAATATCCAGAACCTTGCCAACAATACCTACTTCAACCAGGCGTATGCATCGCACTACGCATCGGTGGCGCCAGGCCGCTCGATCATCCTGGCGATGAACGTACGGTATTGAGCAAGCGTGCGGCTGGCCGGTTCATCCTGATATCCTTGGATGGATCGGCCCCGCGCGGCGTTGCCCGCGACTTGTTCGACCCGCAAAGTCGACATGATGACGCCTCGCTCCCAGCGGGGCGTCACCGCTTGAGCTGGATTCGCCGGCAGTCGATGTACACGGCTGCCGCCCCCGGAGCGCAGGCAGCTGCCGCAACCCTGTTCCTCAACCGTCAAGGAAAATCATGCTGTTCCATATTCCCGATGTCCTCGATGCGCAGGAGCTGCAGCTTCTGCGCCAGACCCTGGCACAGGCCGGACCGGCCTGGGTCGATGGCCGCGTCACTGCCGGCTACCAGGGCGCCGCGGTGAAATTCAACCAGCAGATCGATGAAGCCTCCACCGTTGCCAGGGATTGCCAGCGTGTGGTGCTGGCCGCGGTGGAAAACCATTCGCAGTTCATCAGTGCCGCGGTGCCCAACACGATTTATCCGCCGATGTTCAACCGCTATGGCGAAGGCATGACCTTCGGCGCCCATATCGATGGCAGCATTCGCGTGCTGGCCGCCGGCAGCAAGCTGCGCACCGACCTGTCGGCCACGCTGTTCCTCAGCGAGCCGGAAGACTACGACGGCGGCGAACTGCTCATCCATGAAGCAACCGGCGTGCGCAAGGTCCGCTACAAGGCAGGCGACATGGTGCTGTATCCCTCGACCAGCCTGCACCAGGTCAGCCCGATCACGCGTGGTGAGCGACTGGCCTGTTTCTTCTGGGTTGAAAGCCTGGTGCGCGACGACGCCCAGCGCACCATCCTGTATGAACTCGACCAGGCCATCCAGACCCTCAACGCTGCCGATGCCGATGCCCAGGCGCGCCGCACGCTGGCCGGTGTCTACCACAACCTGATCCGCCAATGGGCCGTGACATGAGCGGCTGGATGAATCATCCGCCGCGCAGCGCCGCCAAACTGGCAGCGATTCCTGCTGGCCAATGGGCCGCGCTGCTGGCCAGCCCGCCGGCCGAACTCGCACCGTGGCTGGAAGCGGCAGCAAACCTGGGCGATGTCCAGGCCCAGGCGGCCTATGCCCAGCTGCTGCTGGACGGTCGCGGTGTCGAGCGCAATGCAGAGCGCGCCAGGGCATTGTTTGCCCGGGCCGCCCTGCAAAACGATGCCATGGCCATGAACATGCTTGGGCGCTGCCTGGAACATGGCTGGGGTGGAGCGGTCGATCTGGCGGCCGCCGCCCACTGGTTCCATGCAGCCGCGCAGGCGGGCCTGGATTGGGGCATGTACAACTACGCCAACCTGGTGGCGCGCGGCCATGGATTGCTGCCCGGGCCGGCGGCTGCGCAGGCGATCGATTCAAGCGCCGAGCAAGCCGACTTGCCGGTGGCGCACTGTCGAGCCCAGGCCGAGGCGCTGGCCTGGTACCGCAGGGCAGCCGAACTGGGCCATGCGAAATCGCTCAACATGGTGGGACGCTACACGGAAGAAGGCATTGGCGTCGAAGCCAACCGCAATGCCGCCTTTGCGCTGTATCGCGCTTCGGCCGAGGCGGGTGACTTTCGCGGCCAGTACAGCTACGCCTGCATGCTGGCCGAACGTGGGCGCATCGACCAGGCCGCTGCATGGCTGGCGCGCATTCCAGCCAGTGCGACACCGGCCTTCCTGGACAAGATCGCACAGGAGCTGCAGCTCTCGGCACATCCGCAGTTTCGCCAGTTTGCCATGCGACTGTTGACAGGGGCGTGAGCGGCAGCCAAGACGGCATGGCACGATTGGACCGGACAGACCGTGAGGCCGTGGTGCGTCCGGTCGATGCAAGCCGGCACGCCATGCACGCTTTCATTGCTTATTTCTGCTTGCGCTTTTCAATGTCGGGCAGCAGCACGGTGAGGATTCCCAACAGCGGCAGGTAGGAGCAGATGCGGTAGACCGTGGCAATGCCCGAAACATCGGCAATATGCCCCATGGCGGCGGCGCCGATGCCACTGATGCCAAACATCAGACCGAAGAATATGCCGGCAATCATGCCGACATTGCCGGGCACCAGTTCCTGGGCAAACACCACGATGGCAGAAAACGCCGACGCAATCACGAAGCCGATGATCACCGTCAGCACCGCACTCCAGAACAGGTTGGCATAGGGCAGTGCCAGCGTGAACGGCGCTGCACCGAGAATGGAAATCCAGATCACCCGTTTGCGCCCGATGCGGTCACCGATCGGCCCGCCGAGGAACGTTCCTGCGGCCACGGCAGCGAGGAACAGGAACAGATAGATCTGCGCACTGGCCACGGGCAAGGCGAATTTCTCGATCAGATAAAAAGTGTAGTAACTGGTCAGGCTGGACATGTAGATATATTTGGAGAACACCAGCAGCGCCAGCACCGACAGCGCACCAAAGACCTGCTTGCGCGTGAGCGCAGGTCCATTGCCGGCGCCGGCCTTGCGCTTGAACATCAGCAAATGCGATTTGTACCAGCGCGAGACCCCATACAGCACGGCAATGGCCAGTACGGCAAACAGCGCAAACCAGGCGATGTTGCCCTGGCCGCGCCCGACCACGATGGCGGCCGCCAGCAAGGGGCCGAGTGCGGTGCCGGTATTGCCGCCGACCTGGAACAGCGACTGCGCAAAGCCGAAGCGCCCGCCCGACGCCATGCGCGCCACTCGCGAGGCTTCCGGATGAAAAGCCGAGGAACCGATGCCGATCAGCGCCGAGGCCATCAGCAGGGTCGGAAAGCTGGTGACGATGGAGAGCATCAGCACCCCCACCAAGGTGAAGCACATGCCGATCGGCAGCAGAAAGGGAATCGGCCGGCGGTCGGTATAAAAACCGATGCCAGGCTGGAGCATGGAGGCGGTGCACTGGAACGTCAGCGTGATCAGGCCGACCTGGGTGAAGCTGAGGCCGAATTCCTGTTTCAGCATCGGATAGATCGAAGGCAGCATGGCCTGGATCAGGTCATTGAGCAAATGCACGAAGGCGACAGCGCCAAGGATGCGCATGACCGTGCCCGGCACGACCGAGGCGGGCTCAGCCTGATTGATGACTGGCGCGCCGGCATCGATGGCGGAATTGATCGGCGTTGGCAAGACGGTGCTCATGGATTTCCTTTGGCATGTCGCCGCGAAAAAAACTGCAAGGATGACCGGCGCTGCACCTCAAACGCGGGCTCTGGGCACCTGGCGAGCAAGCGCTGCAAACCCGGCCGGTCCGAAGAACGCGATGATAGCAGGTCGGTTCCTTCCCTGCTTTGCGCCTGCTTTGCGCCTGCTTTGCGCCCCACGGCCGGGCCCGGTGGGCGCGGCGGTGCCCCGCCCGTTCACACCGACATGGCGCGCCGCCACGCTGAACCGCTACTGCCGGCGATCACCGTGCAGCACTGCACTACCCTGCCCGGACAGCAGGCGCGCGCCCGAGCCGCACACAGCTCAGATCACATACATGTCCACATACTCGTTGACAGGCATGGCCTCGAGCCTGGATTGATCGAGCGAGACCGCCAGGATGCGGTCTTGCTGGCGCTGCGGGAACTGGCGCGCCAGGTTGATGCGGAACTTCGCTTCGAGTAGCGGAATGCCATCGCTGCGGCGGCGCGCGTGGCCGATCGGGTACTCGACCACGATCTCCGGCAGCTTGTGGCCGTCGTTGAATTCCACTGTCAATGCATTGGCAATCGAGCGCTTGGCCGGGTCGTGATAGTCAGCCGTGTAGGCGGCGTCCTCGACGCAGACGATCTTGTCGCGCAAAACATCGATGCGCGGGTCGGCTGCGATGCTGTTTTCATAGTCGCCGGCAGTCAGGCGCCCGAAGATCAAGGGTACGGACACCATGTACTGGATGCAGTGGTCGCGGTCAGCCGGGTTGTCCAGCGGCCCCTTTTTATCGATGATGCGGATGCAGGCTTCATGGGTGCGAATGGTGATCTGCTTGATGTCGGCAACACTCTTGCCGGACTGTCCCAGCAAGCCATGCAGCGTCATGGCGGCTTCGACCGCGGTTTGCGAATGGAATTCTGCCGGGAAGGAAATCTTGAACAGGACGTTTTCCATCACATAGCTTTCATACTGGCGCTGGAACCTGAACGGCTGGCCCTTGAACAGCACATCGTAGAATCCCCAGGTCTTGGCGGTGAGTACCGATGGGTAGCCCATTTCGCCGGTCTGCGCCATCAAGGCCAGGCGCACCGCGCGCGAAGTGGCATCGCCTGCAGCCCACGACTTGCGCGAACCGGTATTCGGTGAATGGCGGTAGGTGCGCAGCGACTGCCCATCGACCCAGGCCAGCGAGACGGCATTGAGGATTTCTTCATCCGACAAGCCGAGCTTTTGCGCAACCACTGCCGTGGAGGCAACCTTCACCAGCACCACATGATCCAGGCCGACCTTGTTGAAGGAATTTTCCAGCGCAATGCAGCCCTGGATTTCATGTGCCTTGATCATCGCCGTGAGCACATCCTTCATCAGCAATGGCTTCTTGCCCACGGCGACGGCATTGCGTGAAAGCCAATCTGCCGTTGCCAGGATGCCGCCAAGGTTGTCGGATGGATGGCCCCATTCTGCTGCCAGCCAGGTGTCGTTGAAATCGAGCCAGCGAATCATGCAACCGATGTTGAAGGCGGCTTGCACCGGGTCGAGCTGAAACTGGGTGCCGGGCACCTTGGCGCCATTCGGCACGATGGTACCTGGCACGATCGGCCCCATCAATTTGTTACAGGCGGGATATTCCAGTGCCTCCAGGCCGCAACCCAGGGTATCGATGAGGCAGTTGCGCGCCGTGCCATAGGCCAGTGCGGAGGTGACTTCGTATTTGGTGACATAGTCGACGATATCGACCAGGACCTGGTCAGCGGGAGGACGGACATTCGAGATCGGTGCGGACATGGATTTCCTTCAAAAACGTGAACGGGATTGCTGCCGCTGCATGCCTGGGGCGCGCAGCGGCAGCTGGGGTTGGCACGATCGTGCCGGTACGATCGCAGCCGATCGAATCCGGGCGCACGATCGGCAAGTGGCCAACACGGCGGCTCGACCGGTGTTTTGCGCGGCGCTGCATTGCGATGCGATGCGATGGATTGCAGTCCGAGGCCAAATTATTTGCGCTGTTCGATCGGCACGAAGGCCAGGTCTTCCGGGCCGACGTAATTGGCAGCCGGACGGATGATCTTGTTGTCGATACGCTGCTCGATCACATGCGCCGCCCATCCGGAAGTGCGGGCGATCACGAAGAGCGGTGTAAACATCGCCGTCGGCACGCCCAGCATGTGATACGACACAGCGGAGAACCAGTCGAGATTGGGGAACATCTTCTTGATGTCCCACATCACGGTTTCCAGGCGTTCGGCGATATCGAACATCTTGGTCGAGCCGGCATCGACCGACAATTGCCGGGCCACTTCCTTGATGACCTTGTTGCGCGGGTCCGAGACCGTGTAGACCGGATGACCGAATCCAATCACCACTTCCTTGTCGGCGACACGCTTGCGGATGTCGGCTTCGGCATCGTCCGGGGTCTCATAACGTTTCTGCACTTCGAAGGCAAATTCATTGGCACCACCGTGCTTCGGGCCGCGCAGCGCACCGATGGCACCGGTGATGGCGGAGTAGATGTCCGAGCCGGTGCCGGCGACGACACGGGCCGTGAAGGTCGACGCATTGAATTCGTGCTCGGCATACAGAATCAGCGACGTATGCATGGCCCGTTCCCAGGCTGCCGAAGGCTTGTGGCCATGCAGCAGGTGGAGGAAATGGGCGCCGATCGACTCGTCGTCGGTTTCGGTTTCGATGCGCCGTCCGTTGTTGGCGTAGTGGTACCAGTACAGCAGCATCGATCCCAGCGAAGCCATCAGCCGGTCGGCAATGTCGCGGGCACCGACGGCATTGTGGTCATCCTTTTCCGGCAACATGCATCCCAGCGCCGACACGCCGGTGCGCATGACATCCATCGGATGGGCAGCGGCAGGCAAGGTCTCCAGCGCTGCCTTGACGCCGGCGGGCAAACCGCGCAGTGACTTCAGCTTGGCCTTGTAGCCCCGCAGCTCTCCGTCCGCAGGCAGTTTGCCGTGCACCAGCAGGTAGGCGATTTCCTCGAATTCGCAGACACCGGCGATGTCGAGGATGTCATAACCACGATAGTGCAGGTCGTTGCCGGTTTTGCCCACCGAGCATAAAGCCGTATTGCCGGCAGTGACCCCGGACAGGGCCACGGATTTTTTTGGCTTGAAAGTGCTGGCCTGGTCTTCGTTCATGCTGTCTCCTGTTGAGTCTTGAACCCATGGTTTGATCGGGTCGGTAAAAGCGCAAGCTGGCCTGATGCTTGGTCATTCGCCTGTTCGCCTGTTCCTCGCCATGCAGCGCTGCAGCTGCGCGGCTTGCGCTAGACAGGGTCCTGGCTCGACTTCTGCTGCGCGAACAGCGCATCAAGTTTTTGTTCGAAATCGTGGTAGTTGATGCGGTCATACAATTCCATGCGCGTTTGCATGGTGTCGAGCACATTCTGCTGTGTACCGTCGCGGCGAATCGCGGTGTAGACATTTTCGGCTGCCTTGTTCATGGCGCGAAAAGCCGATAGCGGATACAGTACCAGGCCGACGCCGGCACTGCGCAATTCTTCCACGGTGTACAGCGGCGTGGCACCGAACTCGGTGATGTTGGCCAGCACCGGCATCTTCACCGCAGCGGCAAATTTCTGGTACATGTCCAGCTCGGTAATGGCCTCGGGAAAAATCATGTCGGCACCGGCTTCCACACAAGCTACCGCGCGTTCGAGCGCCGCATCGAAACCCTCGACAGCCAACGCGTCAGTGCGCGCCATGATGACAAAATCGTCGTCGGTGCGTGCATCGACAGCTGCCTTGATGCGGTCGACCATTTCCTGCCGGCTGACGATTTCCTTGTTGGGACGATGGCCACAACGTTTCGCACCGACCTGGTCTTCGATATGCATGGCTGCAGCGCCGAACTTGATCATCGACTTGACCGTGCGGGCGACGTTGAATGCCGAAGAGCCGAAGCCGGTATCGACATCGACCAGCAATGGCAGGTCACAGACATCGGTGATGCGGCGCACATCGGTGAGCACGTCGTCGAGGCTGGAAATGCCCAGGT
>JBPBPY010000503.1:0-12247 GCA_050954505.1 Janthinobacterium lividum | reverse complement strand
GCCGAGGTCATACTCGAACACCGCCGTCTGGTGGCGGGCAAAATCGGCATCATAGATATTCAGGTTGGCTTCATCATTGAGCTTGAAGGAGCGGTCATCGAAGTTGGTCGAGCCGACCGAGACCATCAGGCCATCGACGATCATGACCTTGCAGTGATACATCGTGGGCTGGTACTCGCTGATCTCGGCGCCCGCGCGCAGCATGCCGCCCCACAAGCCACGCGAAGAACCACGCACGGTTTCGGTGTCGATGTACTTGCCCGGGGTGATGATGCGCAGCTTCACGCCGCGCTTCATGGCATCGATCAGTGCATGGCGCGTCATGTCGTCAGGCACAAAGTAGGAAGCCGACAAGTCGATGGATTTCTGGGCAGCGGTAATCGCCATCAAATACATCAGGTGCATCTTTTCACTGCCGCTGGTCGGCGAGCTGCTGAACATCTGGGCGCGTCCTGTGCCAACCGAAGGCAGCGGCGGAAAATACAGGTCGCCATGCAGCACTTCACCGGTGGTCTTGGTCCAGTTTTCCAGGAACACTGCCTGGACCTGTTTCACGACCGGACCCTGAACACGAAAATGGCTGTCGCGCCAGTGGTCGGGATCTTCGCCATTGCCGGTCCACTGGCCGGCGATGCCAACGCCGCCGGTAAAACCAATGCGTCCATCGGTGATCAGCAGCTTGCGGTGCGTGCGGTTGTTGATGCGGCCCAGCGTATACCAGCGCAAGGGATGGTACTTGCGCACTTCGACACCGGCGCGCGTCATTTCATCAATGCGCGCCTGCTCCATCTTGGCACTGCCGACCCAGTCCAGCAGCACATGCACCTTGACGCCGGCACGGGCGCGTTCGGCCAGCGCATCGGCAAACTCCTTGCCGATTTCTTCCGACCAGTAGATGTAGGTTTCGAAATTGATGGTTTCGCGTGCCGAGCGGATGGCCGCCAGCATGGCCGGGAAGATCTGGTCGCCGTTGAGCATGGCATCGAACTTGTTGCCGTCGACAATCTGCGCACCGAGCAGCGCGCCCATCGATCGCTCGAACTGCGGGTCTGCCGCGCCGTACAGATGGGGGATTTTTTCTTCGATGGTGTTTTCACCGGCGGTGAAATTCACCACCACCAGTGTGGCCAGTATCGTCGCCAGCACACTCATGAAGACGATGAACAGCTTGCGTGTGGTCCAGCCTTGTTTTGTTGTCATGATTTGTTCAGGCACGGCGTGAAGGTCCCGGGCTGCGATGGGCAGGAAGGTACAAAGGCAATGAAGCCGCGCAAGGATAGCAGACGCGGCGCGAATACAACTTTCTTGCTGAGAATAAATTCATGACAAAGCCCGCGATCTTGCTGTTGTTTAATGCATCGCAACGGTCTGGTCGAAAAGTGTTTTCAAACTGGCAGGCAAAAATTTTTTTCAGCGTCATTAATTGTTATTAGAGGAAAATATTTTTGGTTGAATATTGAAATGGATGGGAATACACTTGGTATCAATTAAAAAACTATTGGTATCTTTGGCGTGTTGTTGCGCAGGAGGTGACTATGCATTCCATATCCGAGGCCAACGTTTGCCAGGGCCAGGCTTTCTCGATCGGGATCGACGGGCCAGTGGCGACGATTACCCTTGAGCGCGCGTTCAAGCGCAATGCACTCGATGACCAGACCGTTGATGGCCTGGGTAAATTCTTCGAGACGGTGCCGGAAAATATCGAGGTTATCATTCTGTGCGGCAGAGGCCACCATTTTTCCGTCGGCCTGGACCTGGCCAATATCACCCCCCACACAGTAACGCAGGCGATGCAGCATTCGCGCGCCTGGCAGCGTGCCTTCGACCGCATCCAGTATTGCCGGGTACCGGTGATTGCGGTACTCAAGGGCGCCGTTTTTGGTGGCGGCCTGGAAATGGCATGTGCCTGCCACATCCGGATTGCCGAAGCATCGACCCTGTATCGCTTGCCCGAATGCCAGCTGGGGATTTTTGTCGGCGCTGGCGGTTCGGTGCGCATCAGCCGCCTGGCCGGCCTGGCCGTGTTGACCGACATGCTGCTGACCGGCCGCACCCTCAATGCAAGCGAGGGCATGCATGCGGGACTGGCACAATACCTGGTTGAAAATGGCCAGGGCCTCGACAAGGCACGGGAATTGGCGCAAAAGATCAGACGCAACACGCCGACGGCAAATTTTGGCGTGATCCAGATCCTGCCCCGGCTGGCAGAGCAATCGGACCAGGCCGGGCTGTTGACCGAGGCCATGATGCTGGCCATCGCCCAGAGTGAACCCGAGACAATGACGCGATTGGCGCAGGCAGTCAAGGCAACCAGGAATGCCCATTGCAGCGGCCAGCGTCAGCGTTAGCGTGTTGTTCCGGCGAGATCGGCGAAATCGGCAGTCAAACCCGCACTCGCCACTGCGGGGTCACAGATTCGGCGCCAGCCAACGCTCGGCGTCTTCCCTGGAAATGCCGCGCCGCTTGACCATGTCCTCGACCTGGTCGCTGCCGATCTTGCCGACACTGAAATACTTCGCCTGGCGATGGCCAAAATAAAAACCAGCCACCGCGGCGCCAGGAAACATGGCGTAGGAATCGGTCAGCATCATGCCGATCTCTTCGGCCTGCAGCACACGGAACATGTCGGCCTTGACCGTGTGTTCAGGACAGGCTGGATAGCCTGGCGCAGGACGAATGCCGGCGTATTCTTCCTTGATCATTTGTTCATTGCTCAAGTTTTCTTCGGCTGCATACCCCCAGAGGTCGCGCCGCACCCGTTCATGCAGCTGTTCGGCCAGTGCTTCGGCTAGGCGGTCGGCCAGCGACTTGAGCATGATCGATGAATAATCGTCATGCGCATCTTCGAAGCGCTTCTCGTATTTCTCGATGCCGATGCCGGTGGTGACGGCAAACATGCCGATGTAGTCCGCCACGCCCGAGGATTTTGGCGCGATGAAATCGGCCAGGCACTGGTTCGGCCGGGCCACGCCATCGATGACCGGCTTGACCGTCTGCTGGCGCAAGCCGTAATACGTGAAAGCGACTTCGCTACGGGTGTCATCGGTGTACAGTTCGATGTCGTCGTCATTGACGCTATTGGCAGGCAGCATGGCGATGACGCCATTGGCAGTCAGCCAGCGGCCGTCGATGAGCTTCTTCAGCAGTGCCTGGCCTTCGGCAAACACCTTGGTGGCCTCGGCACCGACCACCTCATCGGTCAGGATGGCGGGATAGGGGCCGGCCAGGTCCCAGGTCTGGAAGAACGGTCCCCAGTCGATGTAGCGGGCAATCGCTGCCAGGGCGAGGTTCTTGAACACGCGGCGGCCAATGAACTTCGGCTTGACCGGGGTGTCGGCGCCGTCGAACGCCAGCACCGTCCTGTTCTTGCGGGCTTCGGCAATGGCCAGCATCGGCACCGCCTTGCGGTTGGCATGCTGTTCGCGGATGCGCTCGTAGTCCAATGCAATTTCATTGATGTAGGCCTCGCGCTGCTCCGGTGTCAGCAAGGCCTGGGCCACTGAAACCGAGCGCGAGGCGTCGGGCACGTACACCACCGGACCTTCGTAATTGTGGGCGATCTTCACCGCCGTATGCGCGCGGCTGGTGGTGGCGCCACCGATGAGCAGTGGAATCTTGAGCATGCGGAAATGCGGATCGCGCTGCATTTCCTTGGCCACGTACGCCACCTCTTCCAGCGACGGCGTGATCAATCCCGACAGACCGATGATGTCGGCATTCTCGGCCTTGGCACAGGCCAGGATTTCCGAACAGGGCACCATCACGCCCATGTTGACGACTTCAAAGTTATTACATTGCAGGACCACTGAAACGATGTTCTTGCCAATGTCATGCACGTCGCCCTTGACGGTGGCAATGACGATCTTGCCCTTGGCCTTGGCGGCCACGCCAGTGCGTTTTTCTTCCAGCTTTTGCTCTTCCTCGATGAAGGGAATCAGGTGCGCCACCGCCTGCTTCATCACGCGCGCCGATTTCACCACCTGCGGCAGGAACATCTTGCCCTGGCCGAACAGGTCGCCGACGATGTTCATGCCATCCATCAGCGGACCTTCGATTACATGAATCGGCCGCCCGCCGGTATCGAGCATCTGCTGGCGCGCTTCTTCGGTGTCTTCGACAATCCATTGGGTGATGCCATGGACCATGGCGTGGGCCAGGCGCTTTTGCACCGGACCTTCGCGCCATTCCAGGTTCTGTTCTTCCTTCTTGTGACCGGCCTTGAGCGTGCCGGCAATGTCGATCATCCGTTCGGTGGCGTCTTCGCGCCGGTTCAGCACCACGTCTTCGACACGTTCGCGCAGTTCGGCAGGCAAATCGTCATACACGCCGACCATGCCGGCGTTGACGATGCCCATGGTCATGCCGGCCTTGATGGCATGATAGAGAAACACCGTGTGAATTGCTTCCCGCGCCGGGTCGTTGCCGCGAAAACTGAAACTGACGTTCGAGACGCCGCCGCTGATCTTTGCGCGCGGCAGGTTTTCCTTGATCCAGCGCGTGGCATTGATGAAGTCCACCGCATAGTTGTTGTGTTCTTCAATGCCGGTGGCAATGGCAAAGATGTTGGGATCGAAGATGATGTCTTCGGCAGGGAAGCCGACCTTTTCCACCAGCAGGTCGTAGGCGCGCTGGCAGATTTCGATCTTGCGCTCGAAGGTATCAGCCTGGCCTTTTTCATCGAAGGCCATGACGATCACGGCGGCGCCATAACGCCGGCACAGCGCGGCCTGGCGCAGGAATTCCGGCTCGCCTTCCTTCATCGAAATCGAGTTCACCACCGACTTGCCCTGCACGCATTTCAAGCCGGCTTCGATCACCGACCATTTCGATGAGTCGATCATGATCGGCACGCGCGAGATGTCGGGCTCGGAGGCAATCAGGTTCAGGAACCGCTTCATGGCAGCGAGCGAGTCGAGCATCGCCTCGTCCATGTTGATGTCGATGATCTGGGCGCCGTTTTCCACCTGCTGGCGTGCCACGGCAAGGGCTTCGTCGTACTGCTCATTGAGGATCAGCCGTGCAAAGGCTTTCGAACCGGTGACATTGGTGCGCTCGCCGACGTTGACAAACAGCGCTTCGTCGTCGATGGTAAACGGCTCCAGGCCCGAAAGACGCAAATCGGGCGCGCGTTGCGGCACGCGGCGCGGTTCGATCCTGCCGACCACCTCGGCAATCGCGCGGATGTGGTCGGGCGTGGTGCCGCAGCAGCCGCCGGCAATATTGACGAAACCGCTTTCGGCAAAGTCTTTCAGCAATGCCGAGGTGACGTCGGGCGTTTCATCGAAACCGGTATCGGCCATCGGGTTGGGCAAGCCGGCATTTGGATAGATGCAGACAAAGGTATCGGCGATCTTCGAGAGTTCTTCCGCATACGGACGCATCAGCGCTGCACCGAGGGCGCAGTTCAGGCCCACCGTGAGCGGCTGCGCATGGCGGATCGAATTCCAGAATGCCGGCACGGTCTGGCCCGAGAGGATGCGTCCGGAGGCATCGGTGACGGTGCCGGAAATCATGATCGGCAGGCGCGTGCCGGTTTCCTCGAAATAGGTATCGATGGCAAACAGCGCCGCCTTGCAATTCAAGGTGTCGAAAATGGTTTCCACCAGCAGCACGTCGGCGCCGCCCTCGACCAGCGCACGGGTCTGGTCGAGATAGGCGTCGACCAGCTGGTCGAAGGTGATGTTGCGCGCCGCCGGATCGTTGACGTCGGGCGAGATCGAGGCAGTCTTTGGCGTCGGGCCCAGGGCGCCGGCGACAAAGCGCGGCTTGTCGGGCGTGCTGTATTTGTCGCAGGCGATGCGCGCCAGCCGTGCCGAGGCCAGGTTCATTTCATGGGCCAGGTGGCCCATGTGGTAATCGTCCTGAGCCACCGTGGTGGCGCCGAAGGTATTGGTCTCGATCAGGTCGGCGCCGGCGGCGAGGTATTTTTCATGGATCTCGAGGATGATCTGCGGCTGCGTCAGGCTGAGCAATTCATTATTGCCCTTGACGAACAGCTCGCGGCCCGGACCGGTGAAATCGGCAAAACGCTCGGCCCGGTAATCGGCTTCGCCGAGCTTGTATTGCTGGATCATCGTGCCCATCGCACCATCGAGGATCAGGATGCGGCGCGCCAGCAAGTCGCGCAGCACGGTTTCGGTGGAGGAGATCTGATCGCGTTTCATGACATGGTCTTTCGGTCGAAAGGGGAATCCTGTACTTTTCGGCTTGCTGTTCAGCGTGCTGTTTCAGCTTGCAATTCGGCTGGTTTCTCGGCTTGCTGTTTCAACTTGCTTCTCGGCCAACTTCTCGGCCGGCTTCTCGGCTGGTTTTTCGGCTGGCTGTTTCAGCTTACTTCTCGGCTGGCTGTTTCAGCTTGCTTCCCGGCTGGCTTCTCGGCGTGCTCATTCAGATTGCTCCTCCGCTTGCCCCGCGGTCGGCAATGGGCTGAGCTATCGGGTGAGCTATTCGGCTGCCGGCGGCGTCACGACGCTTTCGGAGACTTTCAGCGTCAGGCACTTGGCCGCACCGCCGGCACGCATGAATTCACTCAGCGGCGTCTGCTGCACATCGAAGCCGCAGGCTTGCAACTGCGTCACCAAGGCTGCCGAAGCACGGTTGAGGAAAATGGTCCGGCCACAATTGACCGCATTGCAGGCAAAGTCGGCGGCGTCGTCGGCACCGACTTCAATACGCAGGTGTGCCGGCACACGCTTGACGATCAGGTCTTGCGAAGCCTGGTCGAACGCAGCGGGGTGATACATCAGGTAACCGCCTTCGAGCACGCACAAACAGGTATCGAGATGATAATAGCGCTCATTGACCAGCCGCAGCGGCAACACCTCGACTTCCAGCAGCCGCTGCACCAGCGGTGCGGCCAGCGGGTCGGAACGATGCCCATGGCCAAGCCAGATGGCAGCGCGCGCCGGATCGAACAAGGCATCACCGGCGCCTTCGAACCACATATCGAGCGGCAGCTTGCGCACGTCGAAACCATTGTCCAGAAACCAGCGTTCGAAATGCGGCTCTTCGGCCTGGCGTTCGGCGTGCCGAAAGCGCGACAGGATGGCGCGACCGCCCAGCACCAGACCGGCATTGGCGGTAAACACCATGTCGGGCACGCCATCGGCCGGTGTCAGGTAATCGACCTGGGCGACGGTGGCAATACGCTGCGCCAGCGCGCGCCACTGCACGTGGGCTGCGGCACTGCTTGAGAGCGCCAGGTTGCCCTCCATCCAGGGATTGATGACATAGGCGATTTCAAAATGATCGGGTGCACACATCAGGATACGGTCGCTCATGGAGGTTCCTAGCTCAAATCGACGATGAGCAACGATCCTACCCGAAATGCCCGCCTTCGAGCGCAAAACCCTTGATGAACTCGGCGGCCGGCAAACGTTTGCCGCCTGGTTTTTGCAATACCGTCAGGCGCAGCACGCCTTCGCCGCATGCCACCAGGATGCCGGCAGGATGGGCCGGCTGGCCTGGCGCGGCCGGCTGAGAAGCGCTCTCGGCGGCAATCACGGTCCCCGGTACGCAGCTGGAAAACGAAGCGGCGACCTCTGCACGCCAGATCTTCACGGCCACGCCATTGACCATTGCCACCGCACCCGGAAACGGATTGAAGGCGCGGATCTTGCGCGAGAGCGTCGTTGCCGTCAGCCGGAAGTCGAGCAGCGCTTCATCCTTGCTGATCTTGGCGGCATAGGTCACGCCTTCCTCGGGCTGCGGGACCGCTTCCAGCATGGCAAGTTTGCCGATGGCTTCGACGATCATTGCCGCCCCCAGTGCCGCCAGCCGGTCATGCAATTCGCCCGTGCTTTCATCCGCGCCGATCTCGAGGGCTTGCCAGCTCAGCATCGGCCCGGTATCGAGCCCTTCTTCCATGCGCATGATGGTCACGCCCGTACTGTGGTCGCCTGCCTCGATGGCCCGATGAATCGGTGCCGCGCCACGCCAGCGCGGCAACAGCGAACCATGGATATTGATGTTGCCAAGCGGTGCAATATCAAGCACCGAGCGTGGCAGGATCAAGCCATATGCCGCCACGACCATGACATCATGGGACGTTGCACGCAGCAGCTCATGCGCTTGTGCGGCCACCTCGGGATGTTTGCCATCCAGGCGCAGGGACACGGGCTGGGCAACCGGCAAACCATGGGCCAGGGCGTACTGCTTGACCGCCGAAGCCTGCAGCAGCATGCCGCGCCCGGCCGGACGGTCGGGCTGGGTCAGTACCAGGGGTATTTCATGTCCTGCCTGATGCAGGGCTTCAAGGGCGATGGCAGCGAATTCAGGCGTGCCGGCAAAGATGATTTTCATGCCTGCGATTGTAGTACGGGATCGCATCAATGGGGCACGGCGCCGGCATGACGGCATGCGCCGCATCGCCCTCATGCACGCTGCACCGCGCTGTGATGGTGCGTGCGGTGGTGTGATGCGTTACTGCCGTCCTGCAGCCAAGCAAAAAGCCGCGACGTCTTGCGGCATGGTGTACTAGCGGCGCGCGCTGCGTTCCTGGTCGCGTTTTTCCTCGCGCCCTTCCTTGATCATCTTGGCTTTGATGCGATTACGTTTCAGTGGCGACAGATATTCGACAAATACCTTGCCTTGCAGATGGTCCATTTCATGCTGGATGCAAACGGCCAGCAAGCCATCGGCCTCGACTTCGAAGGGCTTGCCGTCGATGTCGAATGCACGAGCCTTCACGCGCGCCGGCCGTTCGACGCCGTCGTACACGCCCGGAACCGACAGGCATCCCTCGTCATAGACTTCGCGCTCCGGGCTGGACCAGACGATCTCCGGATTGATAAAGACCTGCAACTGATCCTGGGTCTCGGACACGTCGATCACCAGCAGTTGTTCATGCACATCGATTTGCGATGCAGCCAGGCCTACGCCAGGGGCGTCGTACATGGTTTCTGCCATGTCGGCAACCAGTTGACGCAGCCGTTCATCGAACACTGTGACAGGTTTGGCAACCTTGTGCAGGCGGGGATCAGGATAGCGGAGGATAGATAATAGGGCCATACGACTTTTGCGCAACAATGGACGACGATAAGATGGTGGTATACCTTGCTAGTTCAAGCTTTTATGGGCAGAATTTGATTCGGTGTGGCAACTCCCACGTTCCCGATCCAAAGCATACCAGCCAGAGTGCGGCAGGTGGGCGCCCAACATGGGACATGAAACATGTTCCGCAACCGGACAGACCATGAAAAAGTTTAGCACAGCTGGCAACAATTTCGCCCTTGCAGCCATTATAAGCACCTTGTTCGGCTCGGTCCTGTTGGCCTCGCAGGCGTTTGCTGCCGATCCTCTGGCGCCTGCGGGCACCGCCGGCAAGACGCAGGCCTACGCGCCGAATGACAATGCACCGGTGCCGGCTGCCGCCAGTTGCGCTTTCCTCGCCAATGCGCCTGACCAGCATGTGGTCGTTCCCGGCAATACCTTGTGGGGCATTTCCGGCCGCTTCCTGCAACATCCCTGGTGCTGGCCGCAGGTCTGGGACCTCAATCGCGAACAGATTCGCAATCCGCACTGGATCTATCCAGGCCAGGTGGTGTATTTCGACCGTGCCGCCGGCCGCCTGCGTCTGGGCAAGGGTGTCGGCGATGGCGGCGCCAGCGGTACCGTGGTGCTGACCCCGCAAGTACGTTCGCAAAACCTGGAACGCGATGCCATTGCCTCGATTCCATCGAACATCATCGAACCATTCCTGAGCCAGCCCCTGATCGTCGAAGCCGGCGAAATGGCCAATGCACCGCACATCGTTGCCACCACCGAAGGCCATGTGTACCTGGGCCGTGACGACAAGGCATATGTGCGCGGCGATCTCACCGGCCACACCCTGTTCCAGGTGTTTCGCCCGGCCAAACCGCTGCTTGACCCGATCAGCAAGGAAGTGCTCGGATACGAAGCGGCCTACCTGGGCATCGTGCGGCTCGACCGCGCCGGCCGGGCGGAAAATGAAGCACACCGTTTCATTGTCGATAACGTCAAGCAGGAAATGGGCACCGGTGACCTGCTGGTACCCATGCCGGCCACGCCGCTGATCAACTATGTGCCCCATCGTCCTGATGCACCGATGCAGGCCAATGTGGTCTCGGTGTATGGCGGTGTCGGCAATGCTGGCCGCAACGATGTCATCACTGTCAGCGTTGGCAAGAAGCAGGGCGTCGACATCGGTACCGTACTCGACCTGTACCGCGCTGGCACCCTCATCGAAGACGCCGGTGACCATAACAAGCCGGTCATGCTGCCTGATGAAAAATATGGCACGCTGTTCATCTTCCGTGTCTTCAACAATATTTCCTATGGCCTGGTGATGAGCGTCAGCGACGTGGTACAGATCGGCGACGCCGCACGCACGCCGGAGTAATCCAATGGCAGGGCTGCAATGAACAGCGATGCCGATCTGGAAGATTGGCTGCGGCTGGCGTTGACACCCGGACTTGGCGCCGGGGGCGCACGCCGCCTGCTGGAAATTTTCGGCTTGCCCGGCAATATCTTTGCCGCCCCGGCAGCGGCGCTCAAGCAAGTCCTGCCGCCTGCCGTGGCCACGGCGCTGTCGTTGCCCATGCCAGCGCCACTGGCAGACACGATCAAGCGCACCATCGATTGGGCCGGCCAGCCAGGCAACCGGCTGATGACCCTGGCCGATGCCGACTATCCTTCCAGTCTGCTGGAAATTCCCGACCCACCTGTGCTGCTTTATCTCAAGGGCCGAAGCGACCTGCTGGACCAGGCATCGCTGGCCATTGTCGGCAGCCGTAATGC
Organism: Janthinobacterium lividum; assembly: GCA_050954505.1. Classification (GTDB taxonomy): domain Bacteria; phylum Pseudomonadota; class Gammaproteobacteria; order Burkholderiales; family Burkholderiaceae_D; genus JAQGMO01. The sequence continues at coordinate 1,489 of JBPBPY010000503.1, read as the reverse complement.
ATCGGTTCAAGGCATGGCCAATGCACGCCAGTTTGCGCAAGCCCTCAGCGCCGCAGGAGTGACCGTGGTATCCGGCCTGGCCTTGGGCATCGATACCGCAGCGCACGAGGGCAGCCTGGCCGCAGGGGCGCAGGGCGGCTCGACCGTGGCCGTGATCGGCACCGGCATCGATCTGGTTTATCCGGCTTGTAATCATGCATTGGCGCACCAGATTGCCAGCCTGGGCTGCCTGGTCAGTGAATATCCGTTGGGTGCACCCGGGGTGGCTGCCAACTTTCCGCGTCGTAATCGTTTGATCAGTGGTCTGTCGCAGGGCGTGCTGGTGGTCGAGGCGGCAGCGCGCTCCGGTTCGCTGATCACCGCGCGCCTGGCGCTTGAACAGGGACGCGATGTATTCGCCATTCCTGGCTCGATCCACTCGGCACTGTCCAAAGGCTGCCATCTGCTCATACGCCAGGGCGCGAAACTGGTTGAATCAGCCCAGCATATTCTGGAAGAGTTGCCGCGTCTGGCGGCATTGGAAGCCGCACTTTCACGGCGCGTCATGCAACAGGCAACAGCGGCGCCAGCGCAAGCCCGGGATCAGGATTCGGTCATGGGTGCAACGACAAGCCAGCCTGGGGAGCAACTGCAAGCGCCGCAAAGCGGTCTTGACGATGAAATGCTGCTCGATCTGCTGGGATATGATCCAGTCGATTCAGTCCAGTTTGCCCAACGATGTGGGCTCGATCCTGCTGCGGCGGCTGCCTGGATGCTGGCGATGGAATTGGCCGGACAGGTGAGCAGGGGACCAGGAGGCATCTACCAGCGACTGGTGAAGTCGTAGCATTGCAGCTGGTGTCGAACGTCGCGGCAAGTTGCGCAGCGACCTGCCCGGCGGGCAGCGTTGCCGCCTTTGCAAACCAGGTGTCGGCGGATACTGCCGGCAGGCACAGGCTCACACAGACAAGTCAGTGCAACTGGCGGGGTTCGGCATCATCTTCATCGAGAAACAGTTCGTCGAACATCAGTCCGTCAGGTTCCTTGCCCTGGCTCCACAACACCATCAAGACAATCACCTTCAGCTTGTCGAGCGAGATCTGGCTTTCAGCGGCTGCCAGCGCACGTTCGATGACGATCTCGCGCTGGACGGCATTGATGACCTTGGCCGATTCGAGAAACTGGATGAAACCAATGGCAGGGGTGCCAAGCATGTCGAGTTCATGATCGACATAGATCCGGAAGCCGCCGGAAACCACCACCTTGGGCAAGACATCGCCGGCCAGTTCGTTGGTCGTTTCGGCAAGATCGGTAAGCCAGCCCAGCGCCTTGGAAATTTCATCCTCTTCAAAGCCGACTGCCGACAATTTCTTGACGAGCGCCGCCGAATCGGGACAGGCGTCGGGCCGATAATAAGTTTCGTATAGATAGACCAGGACGTCGAACATAATTCCAATGTAACGGTTAGGTGGATACAACACAACACTGGGAAATCAAGTCCAGCGGCTGT
>JBPBPY010000475.1:0-12281 GCA_050954505.1 Janthinobacterium lividum | reverse complement strand
TGCTGGTTCCTTCGATAGAGATGAAAAGACCTGGGAATCAGGTCTTTGAACCGCGACTTCACTCCACTGGTTTTGCAGTGGCCCTTCGACAAAATAATGCAGACGTTTGCGCGTGCGCGGCCCGGCCTGCGGCAAATTCCTGCGCAACGATTCCAGATCCATGATGTGTGCTGCGCATTGGCCACCCTGATATTCCCTGGTCGGACCAATTTGCTGGAATCCGAATCCGTAGCGCCTGTTGAGCGTGGCAACGCGCGCCGGCTCCATGATGACACCCCAAACCCTTGTTCCGCGCTCCAGCGCGTGCCGGTAGGACATTCGCCATAGACTGTTCGACACCCGCTCCATCGGCACCGCGTCTTCCACGGCGATGGTTGCCAGTTCCTCCACCAGTCCACTTTTGCAGCCGGCTGACAATCTCTCTATCAGGCCAGCATTCGATACGGGCAGATCAAGAAAAGGCGGTCGCTCGGGCGTGCCCTTGAAAATCCGCACCACGCCCACTGTGCGCCCGTCCCAGGTCGTTGTGTACATCAAAGCCTGGCGGTCGTAGGCAGCGTAATCCTTTACCGCATTGCCATAGCCTTTCAAAGCCCAGACCTTTTGCTCGAGCAGCAAGCCATCCTGGCCACCACGACTGTCGATGTTGGGCACTGCCTGCGTCTGGAATCCATGCCGCTGGTCGACATCGCGCCACTGTGTGTTCCCTGCTGCGGCACGCACACGCGAATCCAGGGCTTCAAAAAACCGGTTGGACAAATTCCGGCGTTCTGCCTTGCCAACGCGCCGTTCCATTCCAACATGGCGCCTTGCACCAGCGCGGCGATCCTGCAGGCCCTGACGTTGATCGTCCATGCTCAGGCCCAGCTCTGCGCAGCAAAGACGGCAATCGACAAGGCACACACCGGCAGGTCATGACAGGCACCGCCTACCACTTCCATGTTGATGTTGCCAAAATCGACCCCGCGGGTTTCCATCAAGTTCCGCAAGGTCATCTGGATATCGGATCGTACTTCCTGCTCCGTGCCACCGACATGTTCGACAAACAGTCCTTTGCCGGTACAACGATCCTGGACCCAGCCGACTCCGGCCCAGACTTCGGTGTTCATTGTTTCCGTGCGGTGCTCGGCCATGACCACGTACAGGCGGTCGCCCCATTGCCCGCCCAATTCGTCATCGGCACCGCAGCCAGTGGCTGATTCATCCCGGCACCGGATAGTGGTACCGGTTTGAATGCTGGCGCCAGGCGGAATGACGGAACTGAGCGGTATCAGGTTGAAGTTGGCTACGCCTGCCTTGAACAGCGCATTGTCAAATGCTGCCAGCCTGGTTGTTCCATTCCCCATTGCCGATGTGATGAAAATGCGCATGGAGTCTGCCCTCTCGAAAACGGGCACCAAATCGATGGTACCAATTGTATCAATACGAAACTTATGGTTATTATAGGTCAGTAAATTTCAATTTCAAGGCTTTTTACAGAAAACCTGAAGGCTGACTTATCGGATTGCCATCGTCATCCGCGCCATTCAAAAGGATTCGCGGCCCGGCGCCAGCCGGACTGCTAGAATTGCTGTTTTATCCGACCATTGCCGTCCATGAGCACCCTGATCTCCGGCGCCCCGCGCCAGCTGTTCGTCACCACTGCCCTGCCGTATGCCAATGGCCCGTTCCACATCGGCCACATCATGGAGTACATCCAGGCCGATATCTGGGTCCGCTTCCAGCGCATGCAGGGACACGAGGTAAGCTTTGTCGGTGCCGATGATGCCCATGGCGCACCGATCATGATTGCTGCCGAAAAGGCCGGCATCACGCCGCAGCAGTTCGTCGCCGAGATTGCCGCCGGCCGCAAGCAGTACCTCGACGGCTTCCACATCGCCTTCGACAACTGGCACTCCACCGACGGTGAAGAAAACCACGCACTCTCGCGCGACATCTACCGCCGCCTTCGTGACGATGCCGGCCTGATCACCACCAAGATGGTCGAGCAGTTCTATGACCCGGTAAAGGAAATGTTCCTGCCTGACCGCTACATCAAGGGCGAATGTCCGACCTGTGGCGCCAAGGACCAGTACGGCGATTCATGCGAAGTCTGCAGCGCCGTGTATGCGGCCACCGACCTGCGCCATCCCTACTCGACGCTGACCGGCGCTACGCCGGTGCGCAAGACATCCGAGCATTTCTTCTTTCGCCTGTCGGATGAAAAATGCGTCACCTTCCTGCGCCAGTGGGCGCTCGATCCGCAGCGCCTGCAGCCGGAAGTGGCCAACAAGGCGCGCGAATGGCTTGATGGCGAAAGCGGCCTGGGCGACTGGGACATCAGCCGCGACGCGCCCTACTTCGGCATCGAGATACCCGATGCGCCCGGCAAGTACTTCTATGTCTGGCTCGACGCACCGATCGGCTACCTGGCTTCGCTGAAAAATTATTTCAGCAAGACCGGGCGCGACTACGACGCCTACATGGCCGACCCGGCAGTGGAGCAATACCATTTCATCGGCAAGGACATCACCTATTTTCATACGCTGTTCTGGCCGGCGATGCTGCACTTTGCCGGCCTGAAGACGCCGTCCAATGTCTTTGTCCACGGCTTCATCACCGTCAGCGGCGAAAAGATGTCGAAGTCGCGCGGCACCGGCATTTCGCCACTGCGCTACCTCGACGTGGGCATGAACCCGGAATGGCTGCGCTACTACATTGCCGCCAAACTGAGCAGCAAGGTCGAGGATGTCGACTTCAACCCGAGCGATTTTGTCGCCCGTGTCAACAGCGACCTGATCGGCAAGTACATCAACATCGCCAGCCGCGCCGCCGGTTTCATCGCCAAGCGTTTCGAGGGCAAGGTCGCAACCGGCTGGGCCACGACGTCAGACCCGTTCCTGTTTCGCCTGCGCGACGCCGCACTGCCAATTCACGCCCTGTATGAAAGCCGTGAATATGGCAAGGCCCTGCGCGCGGTCATGGATGAAGCCGATGCCGTGAATGCCTATGTCGATGCCAACAAGCCGTGGGAACTGGCCAAGGACCCGGCCAAGGATGCACTGCTGCAGGAAGTCTGCAGCCGATTGCTCGAGGCATTCCGCATCATGACCATCTATCTGAAGCCGGTGCTGCCGCAGCTGGCCACCCAGGTCGAAGCCATGCTCGACATCGCGCCGCTGAACTGGAGCGATGTCGACATGCCGCTGGCCGATGGCCATCGCGTCAATCCGTATGCGCACCTGATGCAGCGTGTCGATCCAAAAATGCTCGATCTGCTGTTCGAAGCCCCGGCTGCCGGCACGACCGTTGCGGACGTGGCCGAAGCCGCCGCTGCGCAGGTACCGGCTGGCGCCATTGAAGCACTGGCAGCGGAAATCCAGATCGGCGACTTTTCCAAAATCGATCTGCGCATTGCGCTGATCGTCGATTGCCAAGCCGTCGACGGGTCTGACAAGCTGCTGCGCCTGACGCTGGACGCCGGCGAAGGCCGCCTGCGCAATGTCTTCTCCGGTATCAAGTCATCGTATGCGCCGCAGGATCTGGTCGGCAAGCTTACTGTCCTGGTGGCCAACCTGGCGCCGCGCAAGATGAAGTTCGGCCTTTCCGAAGGCATGGTGCTGGCCGCTTCGGCGGCCGATGAAAAAGCTGCGCCCGGCATTTACATTCTCAATCCATGGCCGGGCGCAACGCCCGGCATGCGGGTGAGCTGATCCGGTTCTGGAGGAAGCACCATGGAATTGCTGGTTCGTGAAGCCACCGATAATGATGCCGACTTGCTGGCCCGGCTGACGCGCTCTTGCTGGTTCGACCGCATTGCACCGACCTCCAGCGGCCATGCCGAATCGGCTGCCAAGGTGGCCTTGCAATTGCAGCGCGGTGGCGGCTATGTCCTGCTGGTCGATGAGCAGCCAGCCGGCTCCGTGCGCTGGTTGCCGCTGGAAACCGAGACGGGCGTGTGGGAAATCCTGCGCATGGGCGTGCTGCCGGCGCATCGCGGCGCGCGCCTGTCGCAGCATTTGCTCGAGGCAGTGCTGCACCGTGCTCAAGTATGTGAAATCAATGAATTGCGCCTGGCTGTGCGAACCGATCAAACCCGGCTGCTGGGGCTGTATGCCGCTTTCGGCTTTGATCTGGCGCCCGAGCTGGAGTACTCGAATGCCAATCCGCTTGAACCGGCGCCGATCGTCATGCGCCGGTTGCTCAGGCGCTGATGGGCAGGCAAATGCGTCGGGAACGCCGGCGGCAGGTGGACGCAGGCGGCAACAAGCCTTGCGCTCACCGGCCTTGCCGGTCCTGACGCTCGATTTGATGGCCAGCGGTCTTTGCTGGTTTCTAGGAACGGTCCCCTGTGGCCAATAACGAAAGGAACACCATGTCAATCGAAAAAGTTCTCTACACCGCCCATGCAACCGCCTCGGGCGGCCGCGAAGGCCGTGCCGTCTCGTCGGACAATGTCCTCGACGTCAAGCTGACGACGCCGAAGGAACTCGGCGGCGCCGGCAACGAAGGCACCAATCCGGAACAGCTGTTCGCCGCTGGTTATGCAGCCTGCTTTCTGGGCGCGATGAAATTCGTTGGCGGCCGCGACAAGATCGCCGTGCCAGCGGACACCAGCGTCAATGGCAACGTCGGCATTGGCCCCATCCCTACCGGCTTTGCCATTGAAGTCGAACTGAAGATCTCGCTGCCAGGCCTGGACCGAGCTGAAGCGGAACAGCTGGTCGCCGCTGCCCACATCGTTTGCCCTTATTCGAACGCCACCCGCAACAACATCGATGTCACGCTGACAGTCCTGTAACATCGGGTATTGGATTTCCTGTGGTCTGACGGATATTCTTGGGCCATGGCAGTACCGCAGGACTGCCTGAACAAGGCAAGACTACTGGAACAATGCGAGACTGCTTGAACAATGCAAGAGCGACTACGGCCCACGAATGTGGGCCCTAGCCGCTTGAAAACTCGATCGAAACCCGATCCAAATTCGATCCAAAGCGCCGATAAAAAACTCGTTCACGAATTCAAGCAAGAATTTCATCTGAACGAGATGGAACTCTCGTTGTCATTTTTGCCACTCAACGGCACATCAACGAGCGAGCGTCTCCATGCCTACCCCTGCCTCCCTGCAAACTTTTCGCACACTCAGAAACATGTCCTTTGCCGAGATCACCCGGCAGCAAGATTTACTCAAGGACGTCGGTGTTGCCCTCGATGGTGTCACCAAGCGCTTGTTCGAGGTTGCGAAGGCGGACAAGCAATTTGCCGGGATGTGTGCGGTCTTGCCGGACGATGTTCAACCGGACGGGCCGGCAGGAAAGCTGTTGACGATGATGCTCGATGCAACTTGCCCGGACCATGCGAATGCCGCCATGAAAATCCGGCCGCACCAGATCGATGCCATGGCTGCGGTCCGGCGCAGGCAGCACGACGAGCTGCAAGCCGAGTTCAACCGGATTGCACAACTGGTGGAGACCATCAGAACGTGTCCATCCGAGCTGCGTGCCGAGATGCGCTACGTCGCCGATACGCTGATCCCCTTCCGGGTCGCTTTCGAAAACAAGCTGATGGCAAGCAAGACCGTGCAGTGCATGCCGTACATATTATCCGTTGCAGAAATCGGCACCGACCCCGGGAACAAGGAGCCGAAGTTATTTTCGTTCCTGAACAAACGGGATACATGCTCGAAGATGGAATTGGCAGACCTGCGCAAGAAAGCCGCTGCCGGCGACGGCAGCGAGCTGGCGTCCTTGCAGGAGGACTTTGCCAAGCTCGATATGGACTACAGGGGGGTGTTGACGACCACCCGCGCGCTGCTCGATGTCTGGGACGCCACCATCGGTTGCCACAGCGACGAGCAAATCCGCGAACACCTGGGCAGCACTGCATTGGTGGGAATCCAGCAGTCGCATATTCTCTGTGGCCGCATGCATTGCGCTGCTGCCCTGTTGAGCCTGAGCTTTCAGCTCGGCCGTGCCGAACTCGAAGCCCTGTCAGCCGGAAGGGAAGGCGCTGCAGCCCATTCGCCACGCGCGGCAACAACGCCAGGGCCCAGCTCGGCGAATTCGTCGCTGCAATGGGAAGCCGATATCCGGGAAACCGATGGCGCCTTGCGCGAAGAAGCCTACGATCTGCTGCAACGTTACCAGCGGGCGGTGAAAAAAATACCCCAGACCGGAATCACGCTTGGCAAGCGGGAAGAACACAATCTGCTCGATAACTTGCAGGGCCTGGAAAAGCGCCTGGCGTCGCTGGAAGCGAAATGCGATGGCTGGGCCAACAGCATGGAACCGGGCGAACAGGCAGCGTTGTCCAGCCGCTACCAGCTGCTGGCCAGTACCTTGGGCCACCTGCGCCAAGGCGTCAACATCATCAAGGAGCAGTTCGGCGGTGCAAGCACTTTGCCCAAGGCACTGCGTCAGAAGCTGCGCGCCACGGTCAACGAAATACAGCGCATGTATGACGAAGACGAAAAAAACGCCACCGCCGGCCACCCAGCCAAACCCGCTGCAGCGGCGGCCAGCCAAGCCACAGCGTCCGGCAAATCGCCCGCGTTGCCGATCGAGCCGGATGCGACATCGGCAATGGTGGCAGTGGTGCCAACGGCCGCTTCGCCAGCGCAGGATGTGCAAGACCTGGCGACAGAGTTCGACGAACTCGGCGTTGACGATTCCCAGGCGCCGGAGGATATCGATAATGCCGAAATGGCTGCGCTGCTGGGCATGCGCTCGGCCTTCCTGTCCAGCCGCAGTGTCAGCCAGTCCGGCAAAACGCAACAGCAACTGGCAACCGACCTGGAGCGCAGCAAGCAGCAGCTCGCCCATCATTACTCAACGATGATGAATCCCTTCCATCCAAAGACCAGGCCCGCCATCGAAAAAATGCGGCCCGAGGAAGTCGATGAAGCGATCAAGCGCCAGAATGCCGCCCGGGTCATGCATGGTTTTTCCACCGAGAGCGCCATGACCCGGCTGTCGCAGCTGGCCAGGCGGGCGTCCGGCGAAACACGCGAGCAGCTGCTTGCCGAACGCGCACTGCTGGCGCAGCAGCGGCTCGATGCCGAAGTGGCCAGCTGCAAGAGCCCTGCGCTGGTGGCGCCCAATCCGCAGGCGTACCGCATTCTGGTCGATCGTGGAGAAGTGACCAGACTGCGATTCGAAAAGATCGGCATCGAATACAGGAAGGCGGCAATCGGCGACCTGCCGGCGCGTTTCAATCTGTATGACGTGGCGGTCATCGAAGTGAAGACCAGCGAAGCGCCCAAGTCCAGGAAAACCAAGGGCAAGTCTCCTGCCAAGGCGGCCGACCGCTCGGTGCCATGGGGCCACTACCACTATCACTACAAGGCTGACCCCGAGACGCGCAAGCCGATACGCGACGAAGCCGGCGAAAAGCAGTACATTCCTGGAGTCGGGTTCTTCAAACCGATGGAACTGGCTTATATGGGCGAGCAATTCGAACAACGCCACCTCGGTGAAAACAGAGCCTATGTGACCCGGGTACAGATGCCGGCATCGGAATTCCTGGGCGTGAGCCAGGCTGTCGCTGCAAAGAACTGAGATCGTTGCTGCCGTTTTATCTGGTTTATCCGCTGGCGCAAGCATCCAGGCACTGCGCCGGTTGTGCGCCAGCGCTGTCGGGCACTGCGTCGGCATCGGCACGCGCCGACGTAGCTGCGTTGAGTGCCATATCGAGCTGGTGCTTGCAGATTGTGCCTGCAACCTGTGCCAGTTTTGGATCAAGGCGGCAACCGTTCCTGCGCAAATCCTTTTCGATCGCTGCAAGAATCTTCTTGCCGTCGACATGGCAATCCTTCCTGAATTCCGCTTTGCCTGCCATGGCAGCAATGCGGTTCATCAAATCGACGAACTGCACTGCAATTGACCGTCGCTGCATCCGCGCACCGCTTGCAAGAAGCGGCTGGATCAGTGCCATGACCTGTGGACCGGGGCACGCCTCGCAGGGCTGCGGTCCTGCGCCGTCAATCCTGGTGAAAGCACCGGCGTCGCTGCTGCGGTCCGGTGCCAGAGTGCCGCTGCTGGCCGAAAGCGTGCCATCCTCGACATCGGGTTCGAGCAAGGCACGCCAAGTGGCTGCATCGAGAAGCAGTTGTTTGAATTCCTGGCGGCCCATCGCCATCGTGATGAAGGTTTCATGGTCCAGGTCAAAGACTTTCTGCATCGACGGATCGTCAAGAAAAACCTGGGTGAGATGGCGCAGTTGCCCGCAGCGCACGCCCTTGTCGTGGCCGGGTCCGAGGTTGTTGCTTGTCGATTGCAGCGACTGCGGCGTGCGCCCAATGGCAGCCGATGTCTTTGTCGTGGCCAGCCACCCCATCAGCGCATGAAGCCTCGTGCGGCACTGCTTGCCGGCGTCCAACCAGTTGAGCGGCGCCGCATGCGCCAGTTCCCGCGCGACTCCATGCAAGTGCTGCCGCATTTTGAGGTGCAAGGCACGCATCAGGAATGCCGGAGGCTGAAGCTGTCCATTGAGCGTGAATCTCATGCCAATTCCCTTCCCGCCTCGGCGCTTGAATGGCGTGCCGGCGAAAAGGCTGACCCTTTGCCGGTTACCGCTTCACCTCGTTGACGCTTCACCCTGTACCGCCCTATTCGATCACCTCATCACCTCGTTGCCCTGCTACTTCATGACCTCATCGCTGCATTGCCGCAGCAAGCATTACAGCGTGCCGAGCTTTTCCGCATTCTTGATCAGATCGATGGCATATTGCGGCACGAAACTGCCGGCTTCTGCAATCCGGCCATCTGCCTGCCATGGTGTCTTGATCCATGCATACGATCTCACGTTCGGGTCGTTGATGATCGACTGGTCCGAGGTCGGCGTGTGGCCCGATGCGGCACCTTCCGGGTTGGCCCAGGCAGCGTCTCCGGTGGCAGTAATGGTGGCGCCATTGCGCGAGGTGTCGATATCGAATTGCTTGCCCTTGATGCCCATCTTTTCCAGGGAAGCGCAGACGGCGTCGCCATATTCCTTCTGCTTGTCGGTGGTGATGTAGCTCGATTCGCCAACCGAGAAACCGTCTGCCTTCTCGATGCCGGCCGCTTTCAGGGTTTCCGCAACCTTTTGCGGGTCGCCCCAGCACTGGTTGCCTGCTGCCAGCATGACGGTGGCATTCGGATTGTTGGTCTTGATGGTATTGACGGCATCCTTGATCATGGCCAGGCGTTCAGCACCCTGGGCAGGGTCCATGCGGGTGCTGTCCATCAATGCATCGGGTTCGAGATAGACGGTGGTCTTCTTGTCGCCAATCGCCTTGGACATGTCGCCGACCCAGTTCTTGTAGGATTGCGCATCGCCGGCGCCACCGGCCGAATAATTCCCCCGGTCGCGGTTCGGAATGTTGTACATGGTGACAGCGCCCTCCTTGCCCTCCTTCTGCGCATTGTCCAGGTAGGTTTGCAGGTTTTGCTTGTCCTGCGGCGTACCCGACAACCACATCGAGACAGGCTGGTCGGCCATTTTTTGCAGCGCGGCAGCGCCGGCTGGATCGGTCGATTTCCTTGCTGCGATTTCCGACTGCAAGCTGGCATCGGGATTGACGTACACATCGCTCTGCTTGCCACTTGCCGCCGATTTGTTTGCGGGCGTGGCGCCTGCATTCTTGTCCGCACCCTCGGTGTTCTTGTTGCTCTCTGTTACAGGTTGACCGTCGCCCGTTGCTGCTGTTGACGCTGGTGTCGGTGCTGGAGTCGGCGCCGGCGCGGGTGCGGCTGCCTGTGCCGCAGCAGGCGTGGCTGTGGGAGCCGCTGCAGGCGTTCCACCGCCACCGCCACCGCTGCCGCTGTCATTGCCGCCTCCGTCTCCGGTTTCGCTACTGTCACTGCCGGTGCCCAGCAGCGTGCCAAGCAGTTTTTCCAGGAACGATGACACCGGCGATTTGGCATTCTCTTGATCATCCGCCGAATCGGCTTCCTTCGACTTCGATTTGTCATCGGACTGCGAAAGCATCTTCATGAGCCGTTCGAGCAGATGTAGCAGCGCCTGCATCTCGTTGCCGGACAAATCGGCTTTGGCACCGGCGTCGCGGGTCTGGTTGTGCTGGTTGACTGCGTTATCTTGGATGTCGTATTCGTCGCTGACCTGCTCTTCGCCCTGCTCGACATCGAGCGACGATGAATTCGCGCCACCAATCGGATGCTGATCCTGAAGCGGATTGGTAAAGCCTGTGCCAAACCGGTCGATGCCGCCCATGATGGATATCCAGAAGTTGATGGTCGATTGCTGAAAAAATGCGCCTGACATTCAGTCGTATCGGCAAAACGATTGGTTCCATTCTTTGTAGCAATGCTGCTACATGCCTGAACAAGGTTCAGCGCATGCAACCATCAGGCGGGCAAAAAAAGCCACCGCTAGGGTGGCTGATCATTGACATGACTGCTTGTCGTTTTGCAGGCCGAAGGTCGCGATGGAACAGGAACCCACTGTCGAAAATGATCTGTAAAGATGGAAGTTTTTTGCATCCATACCGTGCCTACTGCGCTCCATCCCATCTGGACATCAAGGAACCGACCACTGCCAGCGCCGGTGGAACTGAACCAGCAAGGTCAGTCGCTGTAATCCGTTGCTTGCTTCGGCAACTTCGAAGTGTCTGGCATGGTACTTCAGCTAATGCCGTTCTGATGTCATCGTCATTATCGATGATCAGGATGCGCCCGCCGTCGGCAGTCACGCCGTCAGAGCGACTGTTATCGTTCCGCGATCCTGCATTCCGGTACCGTGATCTTCCCCTCCACAAGCGGCTGCCCGCACCGAATTTTCACTCTCACCTCTGCAGGTGCGGTTGTGAGGCGTGAGTTGGCTGCAGCAATGGTCGATCCTTGAGATTCAAATTTATTCACTTCGCTGAAATTTTGTTTGTTCCAGTTCATCAGGTTGCCCACATCAAGCGGCGCACTGCTATCTGGCACCACAGCGCTATTGGTAACCGAGAGCGACGCCTTGGCAATATTCAATGCACCAGTTCGATAGCTGATGTCATAATTATTCGATGTCAACCCGCTGGTGATGATTGCATAGGTGCCGGGGTTTACGGCGCCTTGAGAGGCGCCTTCGAACACAGCCGCGCCACCGAGGACGGCATTGGTTTCGCCATTGACCCAACCGGTGTAGCTCAGCGTGCCGCCGGTGAATGCCAAGCCATCATAGGTCTTCGATGCATGGGCCACCACTGCCAACGGTGCTTTGCTCACCGACAGCGTTCCGGTCTGGTAACTAATGTCGTAGTTGTTCGATGTCAGGCCTGTGGTGGAGATTGCATAGCTGCCTGCGTTGATGGCGCCTTGCGAGGCACCGCCGAATGCGGGCATGCCCCCCAGGACCGCACCGGTTTCCCCATTGACCAACCCGGTGTAGCTGAGCGTACCGCCATTGAACGCCAGCCCGTCATACATCTTTGATGCATTGGCGACGACTGCCAGCGCTGCTTTCGAAACCACCAGCGCACCGGTATTGAAGGTGATGTCGTAGTTGGCCGAAGTCAGTCCACCAGGGGTGAGCGCGTAACTTCCCGCACCAATCGCACCTTGCGATGCGCCGCTGAAGGTTGCCGTCCCACCTAGCACCGCACTGGTGTCACCATTGACGAAACCTGTATAACCGAAGGTGCCGCCGCTGAAGGCCAGACCGTCGTAGGTCTTGGACGCATTGGCGACGACGGCAAGCGCTGCTTTCGAAACCACCAGCGCACCGGTATTGAAGGTGATGTCGTAGTTGGCCGAAGTCAGTCCACTGGTCGTGATCGCATAATTTCCCGCACCGATCGCACCTTGCGAAGCACCGCTGAAGGTCGCCGTACCGCCAAGGACCGCGCTGGTTTCACCGTTGACCAACCCGGTGTAGCTGAGCGTGCCGCCATTGAACGCCAGCCCGTCATAAGTCTTGGACGCATTGGCCGCGACAGCCAGGGCGGCTTTCGCAATGGTCAGGGAACCTGTGTTGAACGTGATGTCGTAATTCGCCGAGGTCAGTCCACTGGTCGTGATCGCATAACTTCCCGCACCGATCGCACCCTGCGAAGCACCGCCGAATGCGGGCATGCCACCCAGTACCGCACCAGTTTCACCATTGACCAACCCGGTGTAGCTAAGCGTACCGCCATTGAACGCCAGCCCGTCATACGTCTTTGATGCATTGGCAACAACTGCCAGCGCTGCTTTCGAGACCACCAGCGCACCGGTGTTGAACGTAATGTCATAGTTCGCCGAGGTCAGTCCACTGGTCGTGATCGCATAACTTCCCGCACCGATCGCACCCTGCGAAGCACCGCCGAAGGTCGCCGTGCCGCC